>CBDUKB010000077.1:0-12869 GCA_965367695.1 uncultured Putridiphycobacter sp. | reverse complement strand
TATCTTTAGCCACAAGAAGAATTTGAATCTCATACCGTATAAAAAAGAAATTATGTTCTCACTTTTCAAAAAGAAATCTGCCAAGGAAAAACTAGCTATTAAATACAAATTATTGATGAGTGAAGCTCATAAATTGGGCGTATCCAATAGAAAATTAAGTGATCAAAAGGTATTTGAAGCAAATGAAGTCATGAAGGAACTTGAAAAATTGATATAATTAGTATGAACAAGGATAAAAAACCAGATAATGTTGTATTCAATGTTGAAAAACAACAATATGACGCTTCCTTGAAGCCATATGCAACGAATATTGGTGCACCGGTAATTACTGCAAATAGTTCGGAGGCATGGAAAAATAGAAGCATTAGTAAAATTAATCATAAAGTTGCCGCTAAATATTTAGAATTGCAAAAAGAATATCAAAAAATGATTCAAGAGTTTGAGTATAATAATTTGATTTTCAATGCAAAATTTAATTTTGAACCAATCATTGGAGAAGTGTATCATTTATATGCAAGGGAAAATGGGGAAAGCTTCCTTTCTCTTATTGCTCCTGAAGAGTGTAATTTTACGAGTTTGGGCAGTTATTATTTAAACACAGATCAAATTTGGGAAAAAATAACACCTAAAAATGATGAATCGTAAAGATTTTCAAGGAAGGTAAAGTGACCAATGCATGCACATTAATTTGAAAATCATTGCAAGCGATACTATTTCAATTCTAACATAATTTTTATGCTTTCAAAGCAGTCTCGATACTATTTTGAAGATGTTTCAATCTATACTCCAATTGTTTATAATATTGTAAAACAAATAACCTATTTGTAAAAATTTTTAAAAGAATTGATCTTAAAATGTTTCTTTCTGCATCAGTAATAACAAAGTCATTTTTCATTCCTGTCAACATTCCAGCTTTACTAAATTCCAAATGAGGTGCTAATATTTGGTTAATTGTGCTGAAGTAATTCTTTTGAAATTGCATCTCATTGTATTCCTCTTCAAATTTTCTTAGGGTATTATAATCATATTCATATAAAGAAATTATTTCTTGTCTTAATTTGTCGTTAGAAATTAATTCAAGTCCCCTCGATTTTAAAGTGGTATAACCTGCAATATTCTGAACGTTTATAAAGTCACGGGTTAGGTTTAAAAAATGTTCCTGTAGGGAATCTCCTGCATAACTTCCTGTAACCAATATTTGATTCCAAATTTTACATGCGCGAATACAAATATGATGTCCCTTCACATTTAATTTTAAATCTTGCAAATCTTTGCTCAATCCATTATTAATTTCAGTTAAAATCTTTGATTCCGCATGGGCATCTCGCCTATTATCATTCCAATTATTTAAGGCAAAAGCTGATATTACTGCAAAAAATATTGAAATTGACTCAAAAACCCAACGCCCATTTCTTTTCTTAATTGAAGTTAATTCATTTGACTCTTCTTCGCTCATAATCGATTGCATTACTTTTTCAATAAATTAAAAATAGTAAATTTTAATTAAGAAAGTAATGCAATGATAGATTAATAGCAATTAGGCGATTATTAATTGACTTATAATAATTGTCACATTCACAACTAATGCGACATAAAAAATGTAAACACATGATTTTGCACTCGCTTGTGCAATACAAGCTGAATTTGACGCCATAGTAATTCCTGCTGCCAAACTTAACAAAACGATAGAATCGGAAACTTTTAAAACTTCCATTACAGCTATTGAGCCCAAACAACTCACCAAAACTAGATAAAAAGACATCATCCCATACCTGTTTTTTTCAAAATATTGAATTTGATTTTTCATGACTTTATTATTTAAGACAAAGTTATCCTTTATTTTAATTCGGACAAAATTATCTTTTATAATTTTTACATTTATTAATTTTTAACTAAATGTGAATGAAAGCTTCACAAACATGCAGACTAATTAACACAATCCAAATTATCTTTGTATTTTACCAAAAAAATTAAAAGAAAATATGCCACAAAAAATACGAGAGAAAACTGCAAAAAATTTAACGCTCATTATCATTGGCATTTTTTGTGCTGGATTTGGCTTAAAAGGTTTTTTACTCCCTAATTCTTTTATAGATGGTGGTGTTACTGGTATTTCTTTATTGGTTCAAAATGTTACTGGTTTTAATTTAGAATATTTAATCCTCATCATCAATGCACCATTTATAGCCTTAGGATACCGTCAATTTGGAAGAAGTTTTGCCATCAAAAGTTTATTCGCCATAATTGGTTTAGCCTTAGTTATTCACTACCTGGAATTCCCAAGTATTACAGATGATAAATTATTGGTAAGCGTTTTTGGTGGCTTCTTTTTAGGTGCAGGAATTGGGCTTGCAATGAGAGGTGGTGCTGTTTTGGATGGAACAGAAGTTTTAGCGATTTTTATTGGGAGAAAAATTGGTGCCACCATTGGAGATTTAATTATGATTTTTAATATTATCATATTTGCAACTGCAACCTATTTGTTGTCAATTGAAACCGCACTTTACGCCATGTTAACGTATTTAGCTGCCTCAAAAACGGTGGATTTTATTGTTGAAGGAGTAGAAGAATATATCGGTGTAACAATCGTATCTATAGAAAGTACAGAAATAAGAGAAACAATCATTACTCATTTTGGACGCGGTGTTACAGTATACCAAGGTCAAAAAGGTTACGATATTATTTCTAACGATTTGACACCTGTTAATATATTATATACTATTGTAACTCGGTTGGAGATTTCCAAGCTAAAAAATGAAATACTAAGTGTAGATCCCAATGCTTTTATTGTCATGACAAGTGTAAAAGACCTAAAAGGAGGCATGATTAAAAAGCGAGGATTCCAACATTAAGCAACTTTAAAAAACGCTTGAAATACGAGTTAAAAACTTTTAAGACAAAGTGTTAATTGAAAACATGCGTCCTCAACCCTCAATTGATTGTGAATATTTCTTCCTGTATACCTTCAATTCATTTATTTATTATTGATTATATTAGCTTTAATATTTAACTTAAGTATATGAAAAAATTAAAAATTTTATTTTCGGTCATAATGATTTTCAGCTTATTCATGAGCTGTAAAAAAAGTGGAGATTTTACCACTGACAAAACTACTTATAAGCAAGGGGAAGTAATAACTGTAACCAATACTACTAAAAAGGCATCCAAATATTATAAATGGGATTTCGGAGGCGTTGAAATTGTAGATTTAAACCCTGTTTATACCCTTCCTAAAACCACACCTGTTGGAAGTTTTACTATTTCAATTTTACCTGTTAATAGTTTGAATACAACAGATAATTGGAAAAAAGGAAGTAAAACAGTAAGTGTTGAAGAAGCAGAAGAAGCTAAGTTTTTATTTTATCTTTCGCAACCAGTTTTGTCAGCTTCAGATGAAGTTTGTATCATTACAATTGAGGGCATAAGTAAAACTATTTCTGTGAACTCATTTGCGCCAAGTTGTGAAAGCAATAACAATTTGCATGCTGCAACTTTTGACAATTTAAAATCAGGAGATTATAACTATACCATCAATGGGTCTTCTTCTTCAGGAAGTTATTCTTTTTCAGGTGTGTTAGAATTAGAAGATGGCTTTGATTGTAGAATAATTGATGTTTACGACCTTTAGAATAGAAAATTTTATTCAAAAAAGAAAGCTACTTAATGCAAGTGGCTTTTTTTATTTTCCACTTTTTTTCATCAATTCCATTATTTCTTTAATCTGATTGAAGTGCCGTAACTCGTGGGTTACAATAATTTCAATTGCTATATCAATTGTATAAACAATATTTTTATTTGCAGGAGAAGCAATGACCATATCTCCTTTATCTTGAACTTTTAAAATTGCTTCTTTTAATTTGTTCTGATGATGATTAAACTTTTTTAAAATATCAATAGATTCATTTCCAATACTGGGTTCCCAAACCGGAAATGTTTTCATTTTCTTTTTTCTGTTTTCTTGTACTGATTTTAAAATAGTCTTACCCATAAACCGAACAATGAACCCAACTTTACCGAGCCAATTAGTCCGATATTCCCCAGTTACTACTTGCTTAAAAACAGGAAAATAAGAAGTATTTACTGTCATCAAATGAATCAAATTTTGAGCAATACTCCAAGTTTCAGCATTTGGCTTCCAATTTAAATCCATTTCACTTAATTCACTCAATGCTGCATTGAATTTCATTGTATTCTCTTCAATGTTATTGGACCAATTCTTCATCACTAATAAATTACCCTTAAAATTTATACAAAAATAATAAATATTCGAAAGCAGAAATCAATCGTTTAAATGATTATACAAACACTTTCAAATCCCTACATATTATAAGTAAAATGACCAACAGGTGCAGCATAGATTATAAAGTCATTAGCATTAAGCCATTTTCTCATTAACTTTTCTATTAACTCAGGGCTAAAGCTATCATTTAGCACAATTAACCATTAATTAAAGATCAAGAAAGTTTCCTCACACTTAACTTTTGCACCTTCTTAAACAGTTGCTGTCTTGTTTCAATACTAATTGCTGTTAGCGCCGTCTCCTCCAATTTGAATTCCGATTCAAAAATAATATCAAACTTTTTTTCAACCAACACAATTAACTCCGCAAGATCAAGGTAATCCATGCCCAATTCCTTAATTGAACATTCTTTTTGATTTGAAATAGGTCCATATCCCATTTCCTTCTCAACTATATTTTGAATTTTTTTATAAAGTTGCATCTTAATTATTCTTTTAATTTTTATTTAACTTTTTGTTCGATTAAATTATTAATTAACACATAAAAAGTTTTAACATAATGATTTGTTTTAAGTTGATTTAATGAAAACTATAACCCCATGAAATCATTAAAGTATGATTATTTTCTATGTGAATATTATCGCTTTTGGGTAAGTATTGATTCATGTAGCCAATGGCTAATTTTGCATATTTATTAAACTGGTATCCAAGTCCCAAATATCCCCAGTTTTGATCAAAATAATGCACATTAATATGCTTCCCTGTATTGATAAATATTTCATCAAAGGCTGAAAAATAAAATGTTTTTTCTGACAGTTTCTGCTTATTAATTGGAACGATTAAGGTAAAACGATACCTGAATCTATTTCTAAAAATAAAACCCGAAAAACTTTCTATCAATCTTTGTTCAAGCTTATATCTATGGCTAATTTCAAATCTACCAACCACATTTTTGAGAATAAGCTGTTCAAATGGTCTGTGTTCTGTTGTTTGTTTACTTATAGGTTCTTTACCATAAGGAAAAGTTTCTACCCAATCATAACCAAGTGTCACGATAAAGTTGTTTGTTAATTTTCGACTTAAACCAATTCGCAATAAGGATTGTTGCCAATACTTCACCAAATCATTCCTCCTAAAAGAATACAGTGTATGAATGCTAAAGTTATCGTTCAGTTTATGGTCTCCTGAATATGTAAACCAAGCATTGAATTGATTATCTTTTTGAACTTGAGTAAAACCACTGAATTGAAAAAGAAATAATAATGATAAAATGATTGTTTTTTTCATATTATCTATGTTATTATTTGATTAATTTATGTGTTGCCAATGGATGATCAGAAAAGGGTTTATGATTTTCAAGACCAACAATTTCACAAGTCATACCCAAGGCCCTTTTTTCATTTTGATAATTGTGAATAAATGCCATAAATGAATGATCAACTAATACTGAGTTTTCAAGATTAATTATCACATTATTTTCATCTGGAATGGTTGATAGTTTCTTTTTAAATGAAATTAAATTTGAAAATATTGCAGCTCCTTCAACCATTAAAGTACTTGTGTTTAATTCTTTATTAATTTTTCCTTTTGCTGAAAATAGATTTGAAATCTTTACACCATGAATTAAGTGGAAAATAAACTTCACGATAATTCCTGCTAAAATCCCTAATAATAAATCCTCTGCAAGGGTCACAATGATGGTTACTATAAAAATGGCCAATTGCTCTTTACCTACTTTATAAATATGGATGAATTCTTTAGGAGCTGCTAATCTATATCCAGCATAAATAAGCATTGCCGCCAAAGCTGCATTTGGAATGAGTTCAATTAATGGAATAATAAAAATCATGGCAAGGAGTAGAAAAATTCCATGAAAAAAATTGGACCATTTTGTTTTTGCACCAAAACCTATATTTGCTGAACTTCTTACCACTTCTGAAATCATTGGAAGCCCTCCAAACAGACCTGAAATAACGTTTCCTGCCCCCTGTCCTATCAAATCACCATTATAATTAGATTGACGTTTATATGGATCTAAACTATCAATTGCTTTCACTGTCAACAATGACTCTAAAGTACTCACAAATAAAAACATAATTACATACTTCCAAAATGGAAAAGTTGCAATCTCAGAAAAATCTGCATTTATTGCCAAGCTACCCCAGAAGTCACCAATACTGACTAATGAATAGGAAGGTTCAGTTTGTTTGAAGTGCCATATAATTGTTAAGGGAACCGCAACCAATAATACAATCATGGGTGCTGGAATTTTGTTCAAAAAATTAATTTTTAATTTAGGCATTAGGAACATGATAATTAAGCCAATAATGCCAATTGCTGCAATATGCCAATGGGCATGAAGTATGAATTTTGGAATATCGAGTAACAATTCTACAGGTCCTTCACCTTTATACAATGTTGGATTATCTCCCAACAACACTGGAATTTGTTTGGCAATAATTATTATTCCAATTGCCGCAAGCATTCCATGGACAGCCGAGTGAGGAAAGAAATCGCTTAAAGAACCTAATTTTAGCATACCCATTAGTATTTGTAATAATGCCATCACTACAATCAATGCACAAACTATTTGCCATCCATGATCTCCTCCTCCGAATTCAATTACAGCTGCAGCTGATATGGTAATCAAACCAGCTGCTGGACCTTTTATTGATAATTCTGAAACCTTAAAAAATATTGTGAATACACCACCAACAATAGCCGTCAACACCCCCATTGCGGCAGGAAACCCACTCGCTTTTGCAATACCTAAACTCAGTGGTAAAGCAAGTAAAAAGACTAAAAATCCTGCGGTTAAGTCTGTAACAAAATGGTCTTTTAATCCTTGTAGTCCACTTTTTGGTTTTTCTATTATGTTCATTTTTTTATTTGATTAAACTATTGATAAATTAATTGTTATTTTTTTTATTTAAGCTGACCTTCTCGCTTCTGGTCGATACCACTTATGATTTGGTCCCAAAAATATACGGGCATAAATTCTCATGATGGCAATTCCTGAAATCACATAATTAATGGCCAACAATCCTATTAGAAAAGGCTGCTCAAGCTTTACATGAGAAAAAAGTAAGTCTTCACCCAAGAAAGTAGTTGTAATTGGAAACCCTCCAAGTGCAATGGCTGCCAATAAAAATATCATGGCTTTGTATTTGTGTTCAATCGCATGGCCGTAATAATCATCTAAACTGTATTTTTCTTCCTTAATTAATAAGTATAGAATGATAAGTCCGACCGAACCAGCTAAAGCTACTCCAGATAGGTATAATTCGATTTCCAATATATCGAAATGCTCGTTGAATGATACTGCGAATGCAATCAAAAAATGATTTAAAATCAGCAATATCCATGCTCCATAAGGGTGTTTTCTTATCGTAAATGCTCTTAAAACAAATGCCAAAGCCAGTATTCCAAATATATCGGGCAAGTATTGATTAAATATCATGTGGTCGTAGTCATAAAAAATGAACAGATAACCGGAGCACGCGCTGATAACGATAAATATTATAATGGCTGATCTTGTATTCAACTTTGCTAAATTGCCTCCAATTTTTTTAAAAGGAAACCACAAGTATTGATAAATATAATTATCCATATAAAACTCTTTTAATGCCAATACATAGAGGGTGTTATACAATTTGGTTTGCCAATTATTCAATTTTCTATCTGGAATACCTTTAAAATTAAAAAACTGATACCTTAATTTATAAGTCACTATAGAAGGACTTATTAATAATTGGTAAGAACGTAAAAATGCATTCCCTGTTAAATGAAAGAGTGCCAATGTTTCAAAACCAAGTGCAACTTCAACCATCATTATGCCAATTTGAGCCAATGATGAATAAGCAATTTGGCCTTTAATTGAAAACTGAACTTTTGCGATTGCTGTAGAAACAAAAGCTGTAAACAATCCAAGTAAAATGATATTCACTTGTACAAACAAAATATGGTGCCAAAAAGGATATGTTCTTAGCATTAAATACACACCAATATGAACGGCAATAGAACCATAAAAAATTGAACTAGAAGGAGTCGGACCTTCCATTGCCCTTGGCAACCATGATGAAAATGGGAATTGTGCAGATTTTACGGTGGCAGCTAAAATAATGGCAAAAGAAACTAAAATTGCTACCCCCATATTTCCAGCAATATGTTCTTGGACAAATGCACTGTTTCCCAACTGAATAAAAGTAACATTTTCATGAAACAAATGGTGCATAAACCACATGGCTAATAAAATTCCAATATCGGCTAAACGGTACATAGAAAACACTTTGAATCCGTTTCGAACAGGCAAATACCTATCTCTATAATAAGCAATTAAAAGAAAAGATGATAATCCTAAAATTTCCCATCCGATAAACATGGTTTCAAAATTTCCTGAAAAAATAATCACTTGTACACCAAAAAAATACAAAATCATGGTGTTGAAATAACGTTTATAACCACTATCCTTGTGCATGTATCCCCTACTAAACATGGCGATCATAAAGGTCAGTGTACTTGACATGATCAAGTAAGTAGCAGTAACTTTATCAAACAATAAATCAATAAAAAAATGATAATGTTCATTACTATAAAGCGTTATTTCCTTAATATTTAAGGTAATGTGATTGTGGAGTATCCAGTACAATGTAAAAGCAATACCTAAAAGCACTTGAATACCAACAGGAATTGCCATTGATAAAAAAATGCTTTTTTCGTATTTACTAGGTATGATTAAGCTCACTAAAAATCCTAAAAAAGGAATGATTAGAAATAAGGGTAGTATCGTTTCCATTTTAATGAGTTAGATTAATTGATGAATAGGTAAATTTCTTTCAGAACTTTCAATGAATTTTTCAAAATCCTCAATTTTTGGAATTGATTTTTGAATAGGTTCATACAATTTAAAAGCACCATTAATAAGAATATATAATTCATTATCAAAAGGATTATAAACAGTAAGTTTCATCCAATCTTTGTCGTACCATTCAAATGTTGCTGGATTTGCTTTTAACACTGCCAAAACCACTTCAGGTTTTTGCTCTACAATGGTTAAAATTCTAATAGGGTCATGTACATCTATCATTTGATACGGCAAACCTGGTCTTAAATCTCCCTTCACCCCATTGGCTATTGAGTAGAGACCAATTACATTTTGAGGTAACTTAGAACCAGCTCCAAGTTTTTCGTTGTCAACTCTCGAGAAAAAATACTCCAAATTAATACCTCCGCAGACACCAGTGCCAGCATTTAAAATGTTTGTCAAAAGCTTGCCGTCAGGATCCAACTTGTAGTTGTATGAATTTAAAAAAGCCCTTTGATCTAAAAATAAGTTTTTAGTTAAATCTCTATGACCAACAATAAATAAAGCGTTGTTAGAATGATTATACTCAGGTCGTGGTTCGAATAAAGACAAGGCTCTTTTCTTCACTTTTTCATGCACCTTATGAGCAGGTTTATTTGTATTAATGAGTAAAAACTGTCTGGCGCGCTCTTTGGCGTTCATACTCAATGCTTGACCAAAGTCTAACTTATTTAAATGATGTTTAGCCATTAAATTTTCAGGAATGAAAGTTTCATCAAAATACACAAATGTATCTTGAGTAGTATCGTGATAGGCTCCCACAAAATGGGTGTTTTCAGGAATTGATATCCCCTCTTTTTTCAATTGCTCTCTGACATCACTTCTATTTGCCATCATAGCAAATAACCTCGCATTAACAGTGCTAGGTCTACCTGAACAAGCACCACAATTGTAACCAGCAAAATAGGGGTTATTTGTACTACTTCCTCCATGTCCAAAAAAGTAAATCAAGGAAGCAAAATCATTTGTTAAACCTGTATTAGACAACTCTCCTCTAACAATTTCAGCCATTTCGGATAAAGTAAAACCAATGGTTAATCCGTCTTCTGTCTCACCTGTATTATTTTCATAAATTAAAGTCGAACCATAATCCATATGATCATTTGAAGCATTATAATGCCCCACACTTTCTTTTGGATTAAAAATGTTTAATAAAAGTTTTAAACTTGACCAAAAACCCACAGTTTGAGATACAATAAAACCAATTAAAAAACCGTGGGTATTATTGTTGAAATGAATATCCGTTTTAAATATTGATTTCCGATCAGACTCTTTAATTAAATGTTTAGGTTTGAAAGGGCCGGGACAAATTTGTGTGGAGAATTTTGCATGCTCAGGTTTAAATTTTGCAATGATATTAAAATGAGCAGGAGTTCCAAACGTTTGACATGAAGGACATAACATTTCAATGTTTCTTCTAATGCTTTCCTCTCTGTCATCTATACAAAAGAATGCCTGCGTTTTAATTTCATTTGGCTCATTTCTCTTCGCATATTTAATACCGGATAAAACTTGATCGTGAAACATCAATTCAAAAGACCTATGCCATAATTCTAATACTTCCCAATACTCGTTACTTTCAACATTTCTAAAAATATTTTCTGGTTCAAAATCGACCCCAACGGTTAGCGGTCTAAAGTTTTTGTTTACAGCTGATTCTAACGCCTCTAACTCCAATAATAACTCTAAATAAATTAATTCAAATAAGGAAATTGGTCGGTTAATGTATATCGCATCAGGTTTTTTTTCAATGGCACAAACCATTCCCGAAATTCCAGGATGTGTAAATTGTTGATCTATTAAATATTGTTCAAAGTAGCGATCGTCACCTACAATTAAATTTAAAATGTCAGCCAAACACTTATCATCTTTATACAAAAGTTTAATGGCTTTTTTTGATTGAAATAGCTTAGCATAGCTATGCTCTTGTATTTCAATTATTGAAGCTAATAAACTAGTACTCGTCTTTGGAAATCCATTAATCGCAATCCCTTGATCGAGATATGCATTTATTAGCCGAATTAATTTAGGTCGAACCATGCCGTCCATATCGATTCCATAATCACTTTGCCAATGTGTTCTTAAATTGCCAATTCGTGGTTCTACAAAAGATGGTTCCGCCAATGAAAACATCTTTTCTCTCCATTTATTAATTTCAGACTTGTCTTTAATTATTGAAATTACTTCATTAATAATTTGATCATTAATTTCTCCATTTTTATACCTATTCCGATAATCAGACAAGGCTAAAAGGGTTCGATTTCCAAATATATTTGAAGAAACTCTCAAGGCTTCAAAAAATTCCAATTTTTGAAAAGCATGAAGCGTATTGTGGTGCACAAAGTCTTTTAAAGGCGCCTGTGCTGGTAAAAAGTGCGCCAATTTTTTCAAAGAGGCACTTTCGTTAAATGTTTTTGTCATTAATTTAATATCCGTTTAATACATGAGCAATTATTAATCAATCTTCTTGATTGAATATAAAATAGGTGCTTGGTACTAAGAATAGATAACGAGTGAACAATTAAGAATATAAAACGGAATTTTACCGGTTTCATATTTGTCCAACCCTTTTAGACACGTGATGGAAGGAGCAAAAAATGGTTGAAATTTTTGATTGTAAATAATTTCGGAAAAATTGAGGTTTTGAAAACCATCCTTCCCTTTATTTTCATCATTCTTAATGAATAAACTAACCAATGTCTCTATATGTTCCTCTTCTTCAATTTCAATTTCAAAAGCTTCTTTACAAGTGGTATTATTGTCAGAAAATGAATTTTCAGACGTCACAAGAAAAGTTAGGAGGAATAATCCAAGTATACTTAGCCCTATTTTAAAATTCGTTTTCATATTTCAACAGTACAAATGTAATTATTTTTATATATTTACAAAACATTTGTAAAGAATTAATGTAACATTTGTTAAATGTTGTAAGCTATGAACTTTAACGCAAGATTTGATTTCAAAAGTAACCTCCTCTTCGAAAAACTAAGTTTAAAGGAATTGAAACTTATAAAAAAATGTCAAGAAGTGAGACGATTTTCGAGTGGAGACAAGATTTTTTATGAAGACGGCATACCAACCGGAATTTATCAATTAGTTTCTGGCAAGGTTAAAAAGTATAAAACGGTATTAAACGACCAGCAGCAAATATTTTATATTTATACCAAAGGAGATTTGTTTGGATACCACGCTTTGCTTTCGAATGAACGCTATCAAGATTCCAGCGAAGCATTAGAAGATGTTGTGGTCAATTTTATTAGTAGGGATAATTTTATTGAAATAATTGAAGCGATACCTACCTTAAAAGATGCACTTTTATTTAACATGGCACATGAATTTGGTGTATTAGCGAATACCATAGGGGTGCTCTCTCAAAAATCACAAAATGAAAGGCTTGCACTATTTTTGACGGTACTTCAAAATCGCTTTTCTGCAATAAATTCGGATTTTAATGGAGTGGACTTAACAAGGGAAGACCTAGCAAATATAGTTGGTACATCACGTGAAAGTCTTTCCAGAAGTATTAGTTTTTTAAAAAATGAAAAATTAATTACCGTCAATAAAAGACTGATAACAGTGATAGACGAAATTGGTGTTAAAAATTTTATTTACAATAAAGATGAAAGAAAAACTTAAAAAATATTATCCATTTTTTTTAGATGCATGGCAATATCTTGTCATCATTTTAATATTTATTATTGCTGCTATATTTTTTCTATAGATCGAAAATAAACACAATAAAACCAGTCATGCACTCCTGGTTTAG
>CBDUKB010000076.1:0-12942 GCA_965367695.1 uncultured Putridiphycobacter sp. | reverse complement strand
AATAAAAAAACATATGGGGACGTCACAAGAACTTGGAAACTACCCACAGAAAATAGCCAATCGATCCGTGCTTATTTTGCATCAATTAATTATGGTAAAAAGCATTTGTTTTTAGATTTAACAAATCCACATGATTTTCAAAATGTAATGCAACTCATTCAAGAAGCGGATGTCTTGATTACAAATTTCAAACAAGGGGATGATATTAAGTTTAAATTAGATTATCAAAGTTTAAAAGCCCAACATCCTTCATTAATTTATGGTGCAATTACTGGTTTTGGTTCTGATTCAGACCGGGTTGCTTACGACCTAATATTACAGGCTGAAACTGGGTTTATGTCCATGAATGGCACACCTGAATCTGGGCCTGTTAAAATGCCTGTAGCCATGATAGATGTTTTGGCTGCTCATCAACTAAAAGAAGGTATTTTAATCGCCTTATTAAGCAGGAAAAAGCATCAAGGAGCCTTTATTTCAGTTTCTTTGTTCGACGCTGCTATTGCCTCGTTGGTTAATCAAGCCAGTAATTATTTAATGGTGGGGCATATTGCACAACCAATTGGGAGTTTGCATCCAAATATTGCCCCATACGGTGAAATTTTTATCACCAAAGATGCTGCTAAAATTACGTTTGCTATTGGAAGTGATAAGCAATTCAAATTACTCATGGAACACCTTGGATTAGAAAAAGTATTAGAAAACAAAGCGTTTTTTAATAACGCTGCTAGGGTGAAAAATAGGATTGAATTGGGGGCCATTATGCAAGAAGAAATATCAAAATATAAAAGTGCAGATTTATTAAATTATTGTCACACACATTTTATTCCTTCTGGTGAAATTAAGGATTTAAGAAAAGTATTCGAATCGCCTTTAGCTAAGACACAAATTATTGAAAGTACCATTGAAAATCAACCTATCAAAGTGGTAAAGTCGGTTGCTTTTAAAATAAGGCATTAAAATTTACTCTAACATAATCTTTCTGACGTATGTTTTTTCATTGCTCAATAAGTGTACAAAGTAAATTCCTTTTGCCAAAGCTGAAAGGTCAATTTGTTGTTTATTATTTGCTATGTTCAAAGTACTTACAATGGCACCTTGTGTGTTAATGATGTTTATTTTATAAATCGGGGCACCCAAATCTGAGACATTCAAATTGAAAACGCCAGTTGAGGGGTTGGGATAAATTAAAATATTGGTTGGGCTATTTTCGTCTTGGATTGATAAAGCCGGGTTTATTATTTTTATTTGATAATCCTCAACTTCTCCGTACGAAGAGGTGCCACATGGCGAAATTGGTCCTTCAGTAGCTACATCATATGTAATCCTAACTCGCATTCTCGTCTCACCAATATGCGCATTTAAGGGAACAGTAATAATTGCTTGTTGCGGTAAGCTAGAAGCCATACTAAAAGTATGTGAAAGAATTTGCTCTCCACTATCTTCAAAATCACCATCATTATTCCAATCCATCCAAGCAGCTAATTGGTCTCCTTCAAAGAAAAATGAATTTGTATCACTTACTATTCCGGTATTAATTTGAAGGAGGTATGACAATCCAATTTCTACTCCAACAGGTTGGTTTTGCCAGTAGTGGGAATAATAATTGCAATTGGTCGTGTTAGAAATTCCACCTAAAGTAATGTTTTTAATAAACTCATCACATTGCGCTGAAGTGGCTGTACAGTAATTGTTTCCTGAACTTCCGCAAGGTGCATAGGTACCGCCTAAGCTAGTAACTCCCGTATTATTAGGGTCTAGCCATGGTTTTAATTGTGCTGTAATGCTATTCCCGTCTAAGTTCCATGCCTTATTAAATTTACCGTATAAATCAGGTTGATTTGTTGCATTGCAATAAGAAGCACCACCAGATAAGTGACCCACAATTTGTTTTGAAGCATTAAACAAAGGTGAGCCTGATGATCCTCCTTCGGTAACGCCATGCCCATTGGCTGTCGCAGCCCAATATACTTGCCAATGTGCACCAGTCCATCCGCTGTTATAAGTAGTGGTTGAAAGTGCAGTTGTGTAAGTAGAAACTTTCTTTTCATCACCTGAAGGATGATGTATTCCTACACCACTGCCTGAGCCTGAGGTCGATCTATTCCAACCTGCATAATAAGCATTGTAAGTTGTTGGAATTGTATTATTCAATTCTATTAAAACAAAATCCGATCCTGCTACTTGATTTGTATTAGTTGTGGTATGGGTACCCAATTCTGAAGATGCTTTTAAGGTCCCACCTTGCATGGTTTGCGATTGCGCACCATTATAAGGATTGGTATTCCCAACAGAACAAGATGGTCGTTGGTAATTAAAATACCAAGTGTGGTCTGCAATCTGAGTTGAACTTGTTGGTTCGCCACAGTGATTCGCTGAAAGTAAGTAAGGTGTACAGTCTACTGCAGTATTATTGATGACAGCACCAGAACACAAATAAGTTGAATTATTGACAACGAAAGTATATTTTACAACGGCGTCTCTTTGTGATTCCCAGCCTTGTATTTCTGAACAGGCTACATCAACTTGACAAGCGTCTGCTCTATTATCGTCAACAGCTCTACCATTCGCAAAAAAGGCAATTCTTTCACCCACTCCTCTATAAAAGTAACCCACCGATTCAATATTAAAATTGGGAATAATGTTGGATGATGCAGGCATGAAATACTCCAAGGTCAACAAATCTCCTTCAATCATTTCAATGGCTTTAAATTGATCAGTTAAATGCGTGTAAGCACCCACATATTGCGAATGTTTCTGGTTATAAGCGTGAAGCTTTCCACCTTCAGGAATACTGATTTTATCAGAAAAATAAATATTTAATGCTTTTGCATTTGGAATGTGAATACCCAATCTCCAAATTTTATTTCCATCCCCTAAATTTGTCCAAGTACCAGCATGTGCCATGTTGATATTAATAGGGGTATTGATAGCAACTCTATAGGGCCTTCCTTTTTCCTCAGCTTTCAAATCCTCATCATGTACTTGATCCATGTTTGGTTGTTCAAAGTTTTTAATTTCATAATTTTCATCCAAGTCAATACCATGTTTTTGCATGGTAAAGGAAACCGGCATGCCACCCTCATTAATTTGCGCTAAAATTTGAAAATTAGCCGCTAGGGTAAATATGAAGATGAAAATTGTCGTTAATTTCATAAATAATGTTGTGTTATAAGAATAATGGACTAAAGGTATCGCTCAGTCATATTCATAATTTCATTGATAATTTGTTTTCGAAAAGGTTCAGGTTTCAATACTTCAATCTGATTTCCATAACTAAGAATGATGCGTTTTAATTCTTCAGAAATGACAACTTCTAAAGAATAGGTGTTTCTATTCTTTCCTTCTTTTATTAACGTTTGACTAGGGTGTAAAGGTTGGGTCTCTAAATATTTTGAACCAATTTTATCAATTTTAAACTCAATATGTTCTGGGGAGGAATCATATGCGGTAATTCCAACAGAGTATTTGAAGTAAATCTCTGGATTAAAGTCGATTGGTTTTATGAAATAGTCTTCAACTAAAATTAAATCGGCAATTCTATCTAATCCAAAAGTGGTGATTTTATTTTTCTCTAAACTGTAACTAATTAAATACCATCTATTTCTGAATTCTTTTAAAAATAATGGAACCACCGTTCTTTTTTTCGTTTTTTCGCTAATAAAACTGGTATAATTAAAGTTTACGATTTGTCTTACTTTAATTGCTTTTAACAAATCTGCTAAAAATTCAGCTCCTTTTGTTTCTGGCACCGTTTCAAATTGAACATGTTGATCAACCGATTGTTCAATTGGGTTATTAGAAATATGGACGCGATCGAATATTTTATCAATGGCAAACCCAAATTGCTTAAACATATTTACATCTTTAAATTGCATCAATGTTTTTGTCGCAAATTTTATAGCATCTATATCGTCTTCAGACAATGGTATGTTATCAATAGAATAGTTTTCGTCTTCATAAAAGTATCCTTTTTCAGTTTTACTGTACTTAATTGGTGCATCATGATCCATTCGCATGGCAAATAAATCTTTTTCAATGGTCGAATCACAAATGTTTTCTCCTACAGATTCACCGTACAATGCTTCTTCACAAGCTTGTCTTAATTGGGCTTTGCTTGGATACGGGTTGTATTTATTACTAATAGCTCTATCAATAATTCTGTATCTTAATTGAGCATTTTTAATTTGAGACATTTTTTGAAACTTTTTTGAATTATAAAACTATAAAAACATATTAACTTTGCATTTAACTTATGACAAAAATACTGGTAATTTTGCTCTTTTTGGGAAGTTTTTCTCATTCAATTGCTCAAACAAACGAAGATTCTTTGAGAAGTGAACTTGTGGCGTATGCTAACACCTTTTTAGGTGTTAAATATCAGTATGGTGGCACATCTTCAAAAGGGTTTGATTGCTCTGGTTTATTATACAATGTTTATCGATTTTATCATTTAACCGTCCCACGGTCGAGTAGTGGTTATGAGAACTATGGTAAAAAAACAAAGGTAACTGATGCCAAACCAGGTGATGTAATTGTATTTACTGGCAGTAATTCTGCAATTCGAAAACCAGGACACGTAGGGATAATTATTTCGAATGATGCTGGGAATATTGTTTTTATTCACGCTTCTTCTTCCAAAAAGCATGCTGGTGTGATTCAAACGAATTTAAATGAAAGTCATTATCAAAAACGATTTTTATATATTAAAAATATTATTAATGAATAAAATATTATTGTTGCCTTTATTAATTTGGATTTGTAGTTGTCAGTCAGTTGTCAGTGATGGAGCTGTTGAGACTTTCGGAGAATCGAAAGCCATAGGAGAACTTGCAAATTGTAATTGCGCGGATTTAGTTGAAAATGAAGCAGGTGTTTTATTACTTGATGGAAAGATTTTTACTGGAATATGCTTGATAAAATATGAAGGCACTGACCATAAATACATTGAAAAGCAAATTTTAAATGGTGTCATTAATGGCAAGATAAGCTATTACGGCAAAGATGGTAGTGTGCTATTTGAGGAATATTTTAATCAAGGTAAAATGCAATTAGACTTGACAAAAGAAAGTATTCGTTGTAATTGTAAAGTATTGACCAAAAAAACGGGAGTTGATAACAGAAAGTATTATAAAGATCAATTGTTTACGGGTACTTGTTTTGATGTTTATCCAGCAAGTAAGCAACCCTATTTTGAAGCAGCTTATAAAAATGGTGAGCGCAATGGTTTTACTTCCTATTATAATAAAGGAGGTGATTTGCTTTTTACAGAGAAATACAGAAATGATTCTTTAATAAAGATTATTGAACCTTAAGCTTTTACTTTTTTTGTTTTGTATCCAAATAGCTTATAATACTTAATGGCTTTCATTACTTCTTCCGGAACGTCTTCTTCCCAATTACTGGCCCCTGCTTTTATTTTCGCAAGCACGTCATCTGAAAATATTTTCATCAATTGGTAATTATAATCAGCAATGGCTTCAATTTTATTGTTCTTTTGCATGTAGTCCAATAAGCCAGTTAAATGATTGGGGAGTTCGAAATTATTCAGTTCATACAAACTGCCATCTTCCAAATTTAATGCAGGATAGACAAACATTTTCACATTTCGTCCAAACCCAATACCAAAAGCTTCTAATAAACCACCGTCGAGATTATCGTAATACTTTTCGTTAAAAATAGTTTGAAGGTTATAAATACCTAGCACAACCCCCATTTTTCTTCCTTTCGTAAAAGTAGAAAGGTATTCAATCATTTTATAGTGTTTCAAGTAGTTACTAATCATTACCGTGTAACCCATTGAAGTCAATAATTCAGCGCGATCTAAAAAGTCTTTAATCGAAATTTTGCCGTCTGCCGTTAAATCTTTTAGGGTCAATTCTAATAAAACCTGTACTTGCTCTGGATCAACGTCTGGTTCTTTTAAAAACAAATCTAATCCAGCAGATACCATATCTACATGTACTTTAGTCGCTGGTCTGAAACGACCACGCATTAAAAATATATTCTTTTTGTATAAAGTAGAGGTGGCTTGTATAACTTGACCAGTTTGGTCGAACATGGTGGCATCAGTTAATTTTGTTTTAACCAAAAGCAAAGCAATTAAGCGGTTGTCAACATGTTCAAAGTCTGGACCGGTTACACTACACATATCAATTTCCATTCTATCTTTTGGTAATCGATAAGAGAGATCTTCTAAAAATTCAGTAATCTTTTCGTATTTAGTATAGGCGGCATGAATTAAATTAACCCCCAAAATCCCCAAAGATTTTTGTTGTTCCTGATGGCTGTTATCATGCATTTTTACGTGCAATATAATTTGGTTTGGAGGCCCTTTTTTTTCTAATTGAAATTTAATCCCAACCCAGCCTTGTCCTTGATTGGTTTTGTGGTAATTTAAAGATTCCACTGTATTTGCAAATGCAAAAAATCTAGAAGTTTCGGCTCTTTTAGGAATGGTATTGTGTAAATTTTGATATTCCTTATCAAGCATTTGGTGTAACCTATCTTCGCAAACATACCTTTTACATTTACCATACATGCTATCACTTATTTTCATATCATAAGCAGAATGCGTATAAGCAATAGTACCTGAAGAACCTCCAGTTCTAAAAAATGTAGCAGCAACTTCTTGCCCAGCACCAATTTCAGCAAAAGAGCCATAAATGGTAGGATCTAGGTTAATAGAAAGTGCTTTTTCTTCAGAAGTAAGTCGTTTTTTTATTATTTCATTTGGCATGGTTTTGCAAATTTAAAGTTTTATTGGCAATTCGACGATAATGGTACTCATTAAACCGATTTTTTTTTAGATTATTATGAAAGCTACACGGTCTTTTCTTTGAAAGCATTTTTCATAAACTGAATAATCGTACTAATTTTTATTATTCTGAAGAACAATAATCCTATGATTCCCAGCAAAATAGCACTTATAAAACTAAGGGCGCTATAATTGTATGCAAAGATATAATTACTATTCATCAGCCATATAACAGCTGTAAAGCTGATCATGCCTAATAATAATTTTACGTTTACTTTAAAATGAAATATGCTATACGCTAATATAAGTTGTGCAAGTGCTGTTAAAGATTGAGTAATGAGTGTAGCAATTGCGGCGCCGTATGCTTCTAATTGCGGAATGAAAAGTAAGTTTAAAGAAATGTTTAAGACAACTCCTCCAACTGCCATCCAATTCAAAGCTTTTAAGCTTCCATTTGCGGTCAATGCTGTACCAAAAATGTAAGTGATAGAAATGGGGATAAAGGAAAGAATTAAAATAGAAAAGGGGATAGCAGATTCATTAATAAAATGCTGATACCTTAAAGTCATGATGAATTCGGCGTGGTAAAAACATGTAATGCCTACAATAATACTTCCACCAATTAAAATGCGCACTGGAATCTCCACCATTTGATAAATGGCTTTTTTTTGTTTGATCAATCGTGCATAAATTGGGAGTAATAAGCCTGCAAATAAAAGTGCAAACATATTTATGGCATCTAAGTACCTAAAACCTTGTGCATAAATACCCGCTTGAATATCTCCATTCGGCAACATCCTTTCTAACATGATAGAATCAATTCTATTGTAAATGAACATCAAAAAGATTAATAATGCATAAGGAAAACTTTGCTTTAAAAGACTGGTAGTAATTGTTTTAGATAGTTTAAATCGAAAGGATTTAATTTTATGTCTGAGTGCATATAATGCTGTAAAAAAAGTAATTGCATAAGCTAACATTTGCGCATAGATAAACCATTCTATGGTTATTCTTTGAGAGAATAAGTTTGACCACAATAACAAACTACAGAATATGATGAGGAGAAATCGGTCTAAAACAGATAGTAAGGCTTCTGTTTTAAACCAGTGTAAACCCGTGATATTCGATCTTAAAAATTGTATAGAAGCCACAATGCACTGGTTGATAGCCAAAAGCAGCAGTAAATACAGCTTGTTTGGCTCGTAACCAATCATAAAACCAACTAAAAGCAGCAGGGTTAAATAAATACCAAAAAGTATAATTCGAATGGAACTCAGTTTTGAAAAATAGGATTGTAGGAGGTTTGGGTGTTGGGCAATATTTCTGGTATTGTAGTTTACAATTCCAAAATCGAGTAACATATTAAATAAGAAACTTAAATTTAAAAGAGAAAAGTAAATGCCGTATTGAGCTGTTCCTACTTGATTTTGAACTTCGGCATCAATTCCTAAAATATAAAAAGGTTTAACAATTACATTGAGTAATATGATTAATGCTAAATTAAAAAGGAATTTTTTTTGCATTCAATTAAACTTTAAAAACAAAGTTCTGTTTTTGATGGACTGCTGGATTAAATTTAATCAATTTATTTTGTTCCACTATAAACGCCTCGTAACCTATTTTATTTAAAAGTTCAAAACATTTGTCCCTTCCTTCATTAGGCCAGAGTTCTAAATAAATGACGGGCTTGTATTTTTCAATCATTTTTTGTCCACCCAACAAAGCAAAATACTCAAAGTTTTCAATGTCCATTTTTATTCCCGCAATCGGTATATCTTCAAATTCTTGGTCCAAAGTAATGCCTTTTACATTGAATTTTTCACCCTCATTCCATTCATCAATACTTTCGTGCAATACGTGGGCTAAGCCTTGCATTTTTACTTGTCCTTCAATGGGCAATACCATCTCTAAAGTAGTAGTTTCATGTCCTACTGCAAAAGGAAAAACTGCTACATTTTGCAAATTTTTACTTTTTATTATTCTTTCTAAAACAGCGAGGTTATCAGGCATGGGTTCAATGGCATAAATTTTTCTATCCGGAAATTTTTTAGACAAATGATATGTCATAATGCCAATATTTGCACCAATATCTAATAACTGACCAGGTTGGTTGATACTATTCAAGAAATAAAAAAAATCTCCTTCTTTTTTATCACCTTTCAGCGTTTTGATTTTAAATAATGAAAACCAATACAAGTATGTACGGTATCCAAGTATTTTCTGGAGGATATATTTTATGCGATTCTTCATAGGTTGCAAGCCACAAAAGTATAATATTATTCTAATTAAAACAGTTTTTAAACCATCATATAAAGCAAAGGAAAAAAAGTATACGCTAATGAAATGGGTAGTAGTTATTATTGAAAAACTGATAATAATCAAATATGTAAGTAACAAATGGTACAAATATTTTATTGAATCTTCATTAATATTGAAAAAAATAAGAAAATGAAACACATTACAAAAACAGAATGGGTTGAAGGTATGACTTTTGAGGCTGAAGTACCTGGGGGGAAATTACAATTTGATGCAGATGATGAGTTTGGTGGTTTAGGCAAGGGTGTAAGGCCCAAAGCAACATTACTCAGTGCCTTGGCAGGATGTACAGGGATGGATGTGATTTCTCTTTTAAATAAAATGCGCGTTGACATCACTGGTTTTCGAATTGAAGTGGACGGTAACTTAACGGAAGCACACCCAAAAATATATGATCAAATTGCAGTGAGGTATTATTTTAAAGGAAATGAGTTAAATAAAGATAAGGTTGAAAAGGCGGTGGATTTATCAGTGACCCGATACTGTGGTGTATTTGAGATGTTTAGGAGTTTTGCAAAAATATCAACCGAAATAATATATGAATAGTACTTGGCCTTATATTATTTTTGGGGTGATAATGGCCCACTTGCTCATAGGTGTCATTTGGTTGGCTTATAAAATGCGTAAGAAAAAATAATATCTAAAAAGTGTTGGATGTCTTATCCTTTTGGGAATTCTAAAAAATAATCCATCACCCTCCATTTTTTATTTTAATTTCGCATTGTGCGTATCGGAATTAATACAAGGTTTTTATTATCCAATAAAATGGAAGGTTTTGGGTGGTTTACATATGAAATCACCAAACGACTGGTTTTAAATCATCCGGAGCACACTTTTTATTTTTTCTTTGACCGTGCATACGATTCCAAATTTATTTTTGCTGATAATGTGGTGCCTATTGTTTTATTTCCTCAAGCAAGGCATCCCATTTTATTTAAAATTTGGTTTAATTATTCAATTACCCACGCCTTGAAAAAGCACCAGATAGATGTTTTTTTCTCACCAGATGGTTACTTGTCATTAAAAACTAGTGTGCCTCAAATTGGGGTCATACACGATTTAAATTTTGAACATTTTCCTGAAGATATTCCTCCTGCCCCTAGAAAGTACCTTCAAAAGTATTTTCCATTATTCGCTGAGAAAGCAGCAAAAATCATCACGGTTTCTCAATATTCTAAAAATGATATTGTTGAAAAATATGGGATAGAAAAAAATAAAATTGAAGTGGTTTACAATGCAGCGAGTCCATATTTTAAAGTGCAATCAGTTGAAGTACAAGAAGGAATTAAGAAAAAGTTTACAGCAGGATCACCTTTTTTGGTTTATGTAGGTGCTATTCATCCACGTAAAAATATCGATCGCTTAACAAAAGCTTTTCTGTTGTATAAACAACAATATAAGTCTACCCTTAAATTACTGATCGTAGGTGAGAAATTATGGACGAATGTCAAAGATTCTGATGAACTTAATGAGGAAGTGTTGTATACGGGCCATGTGGGAATTGAAGTACTCGCTGAAATTGTAGGATCAGCACAAGCCTTGTGTTTAGTGTCGTATTTCGAAGGATTTGGTATTCCTTTAGTAGAAGCTATGCAAAGTGGTGTGCCTGTACTCTCTGGAAATTTAACCTCCTTGCCTGAAGTTTGCGGTGAAGCAGCAGTTTATGTAGACCCTTTTGATGTTGAAAGTATTCGGGAAGGAATTAATAAAATTGTAAATGACGAGGTATTGAGGAACAGAAATATTGAACTTGGTTTAGAACAAGCTCAAAAGTTCAATTGGGATGAATCGGCCTTGCGTGTTGGTGCAATCATCAATGAATTTGAAAAGTGATCATTCCTTCTCTTTTTATTTAGTAAGCAATAAAATAAATCTTTTTGAAATTGCTATCTTACATTTTTAAAACAATTAAATAGTAAACGTCGACATCATTATGAAGCACACAACGGTTACCAGCTGGGTAAAAAACATGACATTTATTTCAGAAGTGCCAGGTGGTTCAATTCAATTTGACACTGCTGCGGAGTTTGGAGGATCGGATTCAGGGGTGAGACCAAAAGGCACCATGTTGGCTTCTTTGGCTAGTTGTTCGGGCTTGGATGTGATTTCAATATTGAATAAAATGCAAGTAAAAACCACTGCCTTTAGAATTGAAGTGGACGGTGAATTAACTGAGGAACATCCAAAAATATACAAGGCAGTTGAAATGAGGTATTACTTTTCAGGACCCGGAATGGACAAAGCAAAAATTGAAAAGGCTGTTCATTTGTCGGTGACAAAATATTGTGGGGTATATGCCATGTTCGAAGCATTTGCAAAAATGAGCTACCACATCCACTACGAATAATTTTAATCAACTTTTTTAAATTTAAGGGTAGGAATGAGGAGCTTTTTAGTTTAGAGATTGGAGAGTTGCTCTCATGCGTTTTGTAAATAGCTGTAGTGCAGTTATGTAAAATAATTTTCACTTTTGTTTTTATATTTGATTTTAATCTATATTTGACTCCTCAAAATTGAATAATGCTTGAAAAAAAACAAGCTGAATAATTCAATAAAAATGAGTATATTATTTAAAAATATAATCGCTTAAAAATGTTAAAAGAAATTGAAAATATTGAATTAAAGTATTTGACCTTGAATGATTATCAAGAGTTAAAAACTGCCATGATTGAAGCTTATTCAACCATGCCTAATTCCTATTGGAAAGAAGCCCACTTAAAATCTTTATTGGAGAAATTCCCTCAAGGACAAGTGGTTATAAAAGTAAATGGTATTATTGCCGGTTGTGCATTGTCAATCATTATCGATCATGATGATTTTGATGGACACCATACTTATAAAGAAATTACAGGGAATTATTCCTTCAATACCCATAATGAGAAAGGTGATACTTTATACGGAATAGATGTTTTTATAAAATCAGAATTCAGAGGGTTACGTTTAGGTCGTAGGTTATACGATTATAGAAAAGAATTGTGTGAGCAATTAAACTTAAGAGGAATTGCCTTTGGTGGAAGAATTCCAAATTATTATAAATACGCTGAAAAATTAAGTCCAAAAGAATACATTGAAAGTGTAAAACGTAAAGAGATTCAAGATCCAGTGTTGAACTTTCAAATTTCAAATGATTTTCACCCGGCAAAAGTATTAAAAGGCTATTTAGAAGGAGATGAAGCTTCGAGTGAATATGCCGTATTGTTAGAATGGGACAACATTTATTATCAAAAAAAGACTAAAAAAGCTGCTGTCAACAAGAAAATTGTCCGTTTAGGATTAATTCAGTGGCAAATGAGACCATACAAAGACTTAGAAGAGTTGATGCAACAAGCTGAATACTTTATTGATGCTGTTTCTGGTTACCGATCAGATTTTGCCTTGTTTCCCGAGTTTTTTAACGCCCCTTTAATGGCGGATAATAACCACATGAAAGAGTCGGAAGCGATTAGAGAACTGTCGAAACATACGGCGGAGATTGTACAGCGATTTTCTGCATTAGCCATTACTTACAACATCAATGTAATTACAGGAAGTATGCCCGAAATTAAGGACGATTTATTATATAATGTGGGTTACTTATGCAAGCGAGATGGGACGACAGAGCGCTACGAAAAATTACACGTTACGCCAGATGAGGCAAAAGTTTGGGGAATGCAAGGTGGTTCTCAATTAAAGACATTTGACACAGATTGTGGTAAAATTGGGATATTAATTTGCTACGATTCTGAATTTCCTGAATTAAGCCGTTTATTGGCGGATGAAGGAATGGATATACTATTTGTGCCTTTCCTAACGGATACGCAAAATGGTTACTCAAGGGTAAGACATTGTGCGCAGGCAAGGGCCATTGAAAACGAATGTTACGTAGCCATTGC
>CBDUKB010000075.1:0-13020 GCA_965367695.1 uncultured Putridiphycobacter sp. | reverse complement strand
CACAGGTAAATTGGTGAATTCTTTTAAGTAAGCAACACCACATAAATCTAAGGTAAATCTTGTTTTGTTTTCAAAGGTCCTTAAGCCACGTTCACAAATCGCCACATTGTCATTACCTCCAGAAAGTACAAATTCAGCACATTGTACTGTTTCTTGTAAGGTAGAACCAAAACCTCTTTTAATCATTACAGGTTTATGCGTTTTGGCACAAGCACGCAAAATCCCTTGGTCGTACATGGCTTTTGCACCAATTTGAATAATGTCAGAATGCTCAATTACTTCGTGCACATGTGTTGCATCTCTAACTTCGGTAATAATGGCTAATCCGTGTTGATTACGCATTTTATCCAATAATTTAAGTCCGTTAAAGCCGAGCCCCTGAAAACTATATGGTGAGGTTCTTGGCTTATAACAACCGCCTCGTAACATAGTCAAATTGTGCGACTTTAATAAAGCTGAAGATGCTTGTATTTGCGATTCAGATTCCACAGAGCAAGGTCCTGCAATCATAATAGTGTTATTGGTATTACCACCAATCTTAACGTTGCCAAACTGAATTGTTCTCGTTTCTTTTTGGTATTCACGGGAAGCCAATTGCATGTCGTCTTTAAAAACGTAACTGTCAATAACATGTTCCATGAATTCACTCGGAACTTCTTTCATTGATGATGATGAAATCAAGACAAAATAGTCTCTTTTTTCCACTAAAAACGAGTTCGTTTTGATAGCGATTTCATTTGCTTTGGTATTTCCTATTCCTTTTTTTAAGTGAATAATCATAATTCTCCTTTTATTAAATTCATAAAGTTAATTGTACCAACTAACTTATTGTTATTATTAATTACCGGTAGGTAAAGTATTGTTTTATTTTGTTTTTTGACAAATCTCAATAATTGATAAACCGTATAGTTTTCATTGGCAACCAAAGGTGTTTGATTTACCATTTCCTTTAGGTCTAATTGATTTAAATCTTCCAAATGATTCATCAACCCTTTTCTGAGGTCAGCATTGCCTATAATTCCTTTAAAAGTATGGTTTTGATCAACAATTGATGTAAAGCCTAAGTTGCCATCATTCATTGCCGCTAACACATTTTTTAACTGTAAATCAGCTGCAAATAAGTAAGGAGATTCATCCAAGTCTAGCATAAAGTGCTTGACTAGAAAATGAGATTCAATCTCGTTTAATTTCAAGTTTAACAAAGCCGATCCAATGGTGCTGGCATTAAACAAATAAGAACCTGACACGGATGCAAATACTCCCATATTTCTCAATATAAAAGATACTTCACCATTTACACCACCATCAACATGGATGCGTTTATTGGGGTATTTCTTTTTGAAATCTCTGATTCGTCTGAAATTACTGTGGTCGAATTGTCCGCCACTTTCACCCGGAACCGTTGCCATAAATAAAATAAAGTCAAAACTATCAGCGTAGCCATCAAAAACAGTGATGGGTGTGTTTGAAGTAATTGCTAAGCCTAGCTTACCTTCGAATTCCTTGGGAATCGTTAGGTTTTTATCTTTTAAGTCTTCATACTGAAAGGTGGCGTATTCAACGTTTAAAGCGACTAAGTCAGGGTAAAATTTGGTTGCATCATCAGTGATAATGTGCAAATCGACTGGGATATCGGAGTTTTGTTGAATGATTTTAATATCATCAAAAACTGCTAAATTGTCTTTACAATCTACATGAATTAAATCCACATGATTGGCGTTCAAATTTTGGATGGTGGTCAAAATATCGTTCTCCTTATCGGAATAAATGGAAGCTGAAATTTTCAATTTACTTTGTGATTAATGGATTAAAATAGGCATCCGTAATTTCAAGTGCAAAATTAAGGTTTTTAAATACAGTAGTGTCAATTGCACGTTCTAAAAATACAATATCTTTCAACATATTTGATGGAATGCTGTCAAATTCGGGATTTAATATCATTTTAAGTACAAATTCTTCCGAATTACTGGTCAATTTAATAGAATGTGTCTTGTCTTGAGCAATTAATTCATTGCGCTCGAAAAAAGATCCCAATGCATTCACATACGCTAAATCTATTTCTTTGGTATAATAAATTTCTAAATTCCCAAACTTTTTCATTTTACCATTGGGACTTGCACAAGCGCCAATAAAAACGGAAAATAGTAGGATTGCCAATGTTTTAATGTGTGTTTTAATGAATTGTTTATACATTTATACTTCAAGTAAAAGAAAGGTATAAATATAGCTTTTATGATTGAATTTAAAAATAAAAAATACATTGGCGGTAATGAGCGGATTTCAGTTTACGATATTCAAATCCCAAAGGCGCCTAAAGCTATGATTATTTTTGCTCATGGTTACAAGGGGTTTAAAGATTGGGGTGCATGGAATGAAGTGCAAAATTATTTTGTCAACGCAGGCTACGGATTTCTAAAATTCAACTTTTCACACAATGGTGGAACAGTCGATAATCCAATAGACTTTCCTGACTTAACTGCTTTTGGAAATAATAATTATTCCTTAGAACTTTTTGATTTAAATAAAATAACATCAATAACTTATAAATACTTATTTGAATTAAAACTTGAAGTTCCAGTTTACTTAATTGGGCACAGTCGAGGGGGAGGAATGAGTATTATTCATGCCGCACATGATCAAAGAATTCACAAAATAGTTTCGTGGGCAGGTATTTCAGATATTGAAAAAAGATTTCCAATGGGAGCGGAATTGGAAGATTGGAAAATAGCGGGAGAAAGAATGGAAGAAAATGCCAGGACTAAACAACAAATGCCGCATTATTATCAGATGTATGAAGACTATCTCATGAACAAAAGCAAGTTAGATATTAAAGTAGCTTGTGAAATTTTGAAACAACCCTTTTTGCAAATTCATGGGGATATGGATTTGGCAGTGAGCATCAGTGAAGGGATTATGATTTCAAGGTGGACCGATTCTGAATTGTGTATTATTAAGGGAGCTGGTCATACCTTTCAAACCAAACACCCTTGGGAAGAGGCCGAACTTCCGCCAGATTTACTTAGGGTGCTGGAAGCAACTTTAACATTTTTTGAGAAAGAAAAGTAAATTACAAGTGATTCCATAGAAGGATAAAAAAATAAAACCCTTAACTTTGTGCTTTTCAAAAATCAACCATGGAATACGTTATTCAAGGCGGTCAATTGTTATTGAGCCTTTCATTATTAATAGTTTTACACGAATTCGGACATTACCTACCAGCAAGGTGGTTCAATACCCGAGTTGAAAAGTTCTATTTATTTTTCGATTATAAATTTTCGATTTTCAAAAAGAAAATTAAAGATACAGAATGGGGAATTGGTTGGATTCCATTGGGTGGTTATGTGAAAATTTCTGGAATGATTGACGAGTCCATGGACAAGGAAGCATTGGCCAAACCAGCCGAGGATTATGAGTTTAGATCGAAGCCAGCTTGGCAACGATTGATTATTATGATTGGTGGTGTAGTAGTCAACCTTGTTTTAGGATGTGTTATCTATATTTTTTTAATGTTTGCTTGGGGAGAACAAGTTGTTACTGCTGATAAAGCAGAAAATGGTTTTGCGATTGAGCAGTACTTTAAACAATTTGGTTTTGAAGATGGTGATAAAATTATTGCAATTAATGGAGAAGCACCAAGGGATATTTCTAGATTGGGCTTAGAGATTGCTTTAAATGATGCAAGAACGTTTGAAGTTATGCATGCAAATGGAAAGCAGGAAGTGATTGTTCTTCCTGAAGATATTGATATGACAATGTTTAAAGAAGGAGCCATGAATCCTTTTACGATAAGAGTCCCTGCATTATTAGATTCTACCTATGGAGAAGCGGCTAAAGCTGGAATCGAAAAAAATGATATCATCCAAAGTGTGAATGGACAAGAAATATTTTATTGGGATGAGTTTAGAAATATGGTGCAAGAAAATAAAAACCAATTGTTAGCCATCACGGTTGAAAGAAATGGGAATTTTGTACCAGTTGAAGTACAAGTGGATTCATTAGGAAGTATTGGCGTAGCAGTAAAGACTAACTTTGAAGAAAAAATCACAACCATCAATTATGGGTTTTTAGCGAGTATTCCAAGAGGAATAGAAGCAGGTTTTACAACGCTAATAAATTACGTTAAGCAATTTAAATATGTTTTCACCGCTAAAGGAGCAACCAGTGTTGGTGGTTTTGGAGCCATTGGTGGGCTTTTTGACAAGACATGGAACTGGCAGTCGTTTTGGGAAAATACGGCTTTAATATCTATTATTTTAGCATTTATGAACTTCTTACCAATTCCAGCTTTAGATGGAGGACACATTATGTTTTTAAGCTATGAAATTATTTCGGGTAGAAAACCAAACGAGAAATTTTTAGAATATGCACAAGTAGCAGGTATGATCTTTTTATTAGCCTTATTGGTCTTTGCCAATGGAAACGATATTGTTAAATTGTTTACAGGGGGATAGCACCGTGTATAATTAATTATTAGCGTCTTTAAAAGATGTAAAAGCCAAAGTTCTACTTTGGCTTTCTTTTTGCTATATTTAATCAAATTTAATAATTGGTTTATGAAAAACGTGATCTTTTCAATTTTTACAATTGCTTTGTTTTTTCTAACAGGATGTAAGCAACAAGTGTACTTAACCATTACCCAGCCAGCAGCAGTTTATTTAGCTCCCGCTATACAATCGGCAGCGATTGTGAACCGCTCTTTTACCTCAGGTAATTCAAAAGTGATTGATATTCTAGAAAAAGGTTTGACCTTAGAAGGGGATATCGATAAAAAAGGAGCAAAACAAATTATTACTTCTTTCTTTGATCAATTAACAGTGAATCCACAAATAAAATTGATTAAAGTATTGGATAGTATGACTGTAAAAAATGGGCCAGTATCCAATTTCCCTAGTCCTTTAAATTGGGATGAAGTTGCTGAATTGGTAAGTGGGAATAACGCTCAATTATTATTTTCCTTAGAATTATTTGACACAGATACCCAGATAAAATACGGTACACAAAAATTAACCAAAGCAACACCTTTAGGGAATATTCCTATTGTACAGCATACGGCTACAGTGACCACATTTATCAAGACTGGTTGGCGGATTTATAATGTAGAAACTAAGCAAATCATTGATGAGTTCGTCTTGACCAATAATTTTGTTTCAACCGGTAGTGGAATTACACCCATTATGGCAGTGGCTGCAATTGTTAATCGAGAGGCAGGTGTGATTAATCTTTGCGCTAGAATGGGGGAGTATTATGCTTCTCGTTTATTAGACCAACAAGTAAATGTACACCGTACTTTTTACAAAAAAGGATCAGATGCCTTAAAAATAGCGAACAGAAAAGCAGCAGTAAAGGATTGGAATGGAGCAGGGGAGATTTGGAGAAAAGAAATGACTAACGCAACGAAAGCAAAAGTAAAAGGAAAAGCAACTTATAACATGGCTATTTACGAAGAAATCAATGGTAACTTGGAACAGGCTTTATTGTATGCCCAAGAAGCCTACTCAACTTACAATATTAAACTAGGGCGAGAATACGCAAGAATTTTGGAACAGAGAATTAATAATAATCAGTTTTTAAAATAAAAAAAGGGAGCAGTTCAGCTCCCTTTTTAGTTTATTTATCCTTAGCACCTAAGTGTTCAAAGGCATATTTCAGTCCAATCAAACCATAACGTCCCAAAGTGAGGGTTGTTTGCTGCTCATATATGTTCTGAGTATAACTTTGACTTAAGCCCGTGTTTTGATTCAGTAAATCGTTTCCTGATACAAAAACTTGTAGTTTTTTAGATTCCAATAAATTCAACCCAACTGAAAAATCGACAATTAATTGCTGGTTATTACTAGTGAAGTCTGGATAAAAGAAATGTTTTGCTTTACCGTTTATTACCCACCTGTCCTTAATGTTATAAGTGACATTACCATAATAATTATAGTTTTTAAAATTGTTGTTAAAGTTTTCATTGTCCTTATATTGGTTAATGGAATAGTTGTAAGCAAACCCGCCTCTTAAATCCCATACTTTTTTACCAATGTTTTCAATGTTGATGGAAGGATTGATACGGTAAGTCGTATATTCATCTCTAACATTGTTTAAATTGATTAATCCATTGGAAACAGATGCCGAATTCGCGAAGTGAAATTTAGTTTTAATGGCATGCAGTGAACTACCATAAACAAAGAATGAACTAATACTTCTCTCGGTACCAATGTTTTCAGGTGTAATCACCTGCACATAGTCAGCATTTAAGTTTTGAGCATATACAATATTGTTTTGAGTATACGATCCCGTTAAATTCGCCATAAAAAAGGTAAAATTAAATTGATTAAAGGTACGGTATCTCAAGTTTAAACTATGATCGTACTCTGGTTCCAAATTGGTATTTCCTAAAACTATTTGAGAAGGATTCGTGTTGTCGGGTAAAGGTTGTAACTGATTTAATGATGGGGCATTGGTCGAAGTTCTGTATTGTAATCTCAAATTACTTTTTTTGTTTACATCCCAATTGATGGTCGCCTTTGGTAGTATGTATTGATAGTTTTTAGGTGTCGTGAAAATTTCAGCACCCGATAAATTCAACATTTCATATTTGGCTTCAAAAGTTGTTTTTAATGAAGAAGATATGTATTTATGACCTACTGATAAGTCGGTGGTTGTTTTATTGTAAACACCTGTAGCGGTTAATAAATCATTGATTTTTTCTTGACCATCTGTCAAATCAAATACTTTTTTGTCCCTTGATTCATTGTCCATCATATAATCAACATTAAATTCTAATAATTGATTAGTGGTTAAGGGTTCAGACCAAACAAAGTTTGCTGCTAAATTGTTTGTTTCTAAAATTGAAATTTGTTTTTGACTCGTTATAAACTCCACAGGAACCCCAGCGTTAAATAAGGTATTCAAGTAATCGAGGCCAGTATTTTGATCGTTATTTGTAGCGCTGTATTCTAATCCTAATCCTGTAAAACGACCAGGTTTAATAAACTTTTTGCGATAATTTATGTCTCCACTGTAATCGTAGGACAATGCATTTTGTGATAAGTCGGTGTTGAAAACACTCACCAAGTTTTGGTTTTCACTCAGGTTTTCAGTAAAATTATTGGTTAAATAATCAGTATTATTCCATGCCCCATCAATTGCAATGTTTAAAAAATGTGTAGAATCAAATTTTTGCTTTAAACTGACACTTCCTCTGTTATTAAATGAAATGTTATTTTGAGTGACAACTTCATTGGTATACACAGTAGAATCGCTGAAGTAGGTTTCTCTTTCAACATGCTCGTTGTATTCATTGTTAAAGTTGTTAAAGAAAAAAGAACTTGCTAAAGTAGTTTGTTTATTTGGGGTGTAGTTAAAGTTAAATCCTGTGGCATTCGTATTTAAAAAACCATTTTCAGCATTACCACCATTGACGTTCAAGCCTGAATTTGAACGAGAAATACCACTCATCCCACTTTTAAAATTGGAGTAATCTGAGAAAGTAAAGCCAGTTTCATTCACGTTATTTGACATGCCAATGACAGATAATTGCCACTTTTTTTGAAAATAATGGATGTTGCCTTTTGTTTTGTATTTTACAGTTTCATTCGTTGGAAACTGTGATCCACCACTCAATTCTATGTTGCCAAAGTAGCCCTTTTTATGGGTTTCTTTTAGCTTTAAATTAATGGTGGGAGACTCACTGCCATCATCCACACCTGTAAACTGAGACATGTCTGATTTTTTATCAAAAACTTGAACTTTTGCAACAGCATTTGCAGGTAAATTTTTAGTCGCAATGGTGGCGTCGTTTCCAAAGAATTTTTCCCCATCAACCAATACCGATTCAACAGTCTTTCCTTGAACTTTTATGGTACCATCTTCTTCAATTTCTACACCGGGTAATTGTTTCAAAAGGTCTTCTACAACCTGATGTTCTTTTACCTCAAAAGCCCTTGAATCATATTCTACCGTATCGCCTTTAATTTGTATGGGTAGGTAATGACCTTCAACTGTTACTTCATTTAATACTTTAGCTATTAAAGTTAAATCACCTAAATTTAAGTCGTTTGCGTTCTCGAGAACTGTGATGAGTTTTTCAAATGGTTCATAGCCAAAAAATGAAGCTTTTAATAAATAGCTTCCAGTTTGAACATGATTTAAATTAAAAACACCTTCTTTGTTGGTGACGGAATAGGTCTTTAAAATGGAATCTTGTGCCCCAATTAACATAACAGAAGCTCCGACAATACTTTCTTGATCGGAATTGATTAAGTGTCCAGAAATTTTAGACGATTGGCCATATACAAGAGATGCTACAAGTATAAAGACTGTACTGATAATACTTTTTATCATTGAATGTTTTTTAAGGTATTAATGTCTTCCATGAGGTGGGCCTCCTGGACCTCTTCCTTCAAATTGTTTTTTCATTTGTTCCATTTTCTTTTTTCTCATGGCATCAAATTCTTCTTGTGTAACGACTTTACCTTTGGTAGGTGCTTCAATTTCTCCTTTTTCAAGGTCTCGCATGACAATTTTAGACAATGAAATTTCTAATTCTCCTTCATTTTCATTTAAATAAACAATCAAGCCAGGCAAGCCACCATAACCATTTGGACCTGATGAAACAGGGATTTCGGGTGTAAACCAAACATAAATATTGGTAGAATCACCAGCTTTTGGGATATAAATTGCTTTCATACAATTCATATTACCTACTACTTTAGTTTCACTTGTTAATTTCCAATTCGCAATGTCCAAAGTGTCTTTAATTAAAAACACCTTATCCATGAATTCTTTTTTAGCGATTACCAATTGTCTTTCAGTTTGGGTATAGATAATGTCTTCAACAGGAGCCATCCTTTTCATCATTCTCTGTTTACGCTCATCTTCTTGGTTGAAATTACTTGCCGCTGTTTCTTCCGCAGGCATGTTTTTATACATAGTTTCTGTACTGGTAAAAAGCAATTGGTTTTTCAACTCCATGAATTCAGGAACAAATTGTTTCATTCTATCACCTCTTTCACCTGGGGGTAATTTTTTGTGCATATTTACTTTTGTATTGTAAATAATTTCTCCTGATAATTGGCTAAAGCTATTCAAGGAATAGATGGTGCACAATACCAATAATAGTTTTTTCATGTTTTCGTTTTTAGTATGACTGAGGTAAATGATAAAGGTTTAAAGGTAAGTGTAATTTTTTTGATAAAAATTGTAGCCATAAAAAAAGGGCGTTTTTAAAACGCCCTCTTTTTAATATGTTTTAATTTAGTATTAAGCAGTAACACCTAATACTTCAGCCATTTTTTTACCAATTTCTGCTGGAGAATCAACAACGTGTACACCACAAGCTCTTAAAATTCTTTTCTTCGCTTCTGCAGTATCATCTTCACCACCAACAATAGCACCTGCGTGACCCATTGTTCTTCCTGCTGGTGCAGTTACACCTGCGATAAATCCAACAACTGGTTTAGTTCCATGTTCCTTAATCCATTCAGCAGCTTGTGCTTCTAAATTTCCACCAATTTCGCCAATCATTACAATGCCTTCTGTTTCGTCATCCGCCATTAATAATTGAACTGCTTCTTTTGTTGATGTCCCAATGATTGGATCACCACCAATTCCAATTGCTGTGGTAATTCCCATTCCTGCTTTTACAACTTGGTCAGCAGCTTCATAAGTTAAAGTTCCTGATTTAGAAACGATACCAATTTTTCCCTTTTTAAAAACAAAGCCTGGCATAATACCAACTTTTGCACCATCTGCTGTAATCACACCTGGACAGTTAGGTCCGATTAATGTCGTATCGTATTGACTGATGTATTCTTTAGCGATAATCATATCCTTTACTGGAATTCCTTCCGTAATGGCAATAATTACTTTGATACCTGCATTCGCAGCTTCCATAATTGCATCAGCAGCAAACGCTGGTGGAACAAAAATAATAGAAACATCTGCACTTGTTTTTTCAACAGCTTCAGATACTGAATTAAATACTGGTCTGTCTAAATGAGATTGCCCACCTTTACCAGGTGTAACACCACCTACAACATTCGTCCCAAATTCAATCATTTGCGAAGCGTGAAATGTTCCCTCACTACCTGTAAAACCTTGAACTATTACTTTTGAATTTTTATTTACTAATACTGACATTTTAAACTTGTTTGTTTTGGACCTCAAAAATATAGCTTTGATTTGTTTATACCAAACCTTTTTTCTGTTTTTATTCACAAACTGAATTTTATTATTTTAAGTCCTCACCGTTTTAGTTAAAATAGAGTGTGTATATAAGCATATAAATAGATTCAATTTGATAAGGTTGAAGCTATTGCATAAATTTGTACTAAACAATAATATTATGAAAAACAAAATAGGATTAAACCAAGAAAAAGTACAAGAACTAAGTGAAAAACTCAACAATCTATTGGCAAATTACCAATTGTTTTATCAAAATTTAAGAGGATTTCATTGGAATATTAAAGGAGAGAAATTTTTTGAATTGCACATCAAATTCGAAGAATTTTATAATGATGCTGTCATTAAAGTAGATGAAATAGCGGAACGTATTTTAACTTTAGGTGCCACCCCATTGCACCGAATGGAAGACTACCTTGAAATTTCAGAAATCAAGTCAATAAAAAGTAATAATATTGGAAAAGAGGCGGTGAGTCATGTAATCGATAATTTTTCGACATTGGTGCAAAAGGAGCGAGTAATACTAGCATTGTCAGCAGAAGCTGATGACGAAGGAACCAATAGTTTAATGAGTGATTATATTAGTCAAACAGAGAAAACATTGTGGATGTTAAACGCTTACATGCGATCATAAAAGAATTTATTTGTAAAGATTAATCAAGTCCAATAATCCTTATCTTTGGGCCATTAATTATGGCAAACATTTCAGAAAATACAATTTGTGCATTGTCTACCGCTCAAGGAATGGGAGCAATCGCAGTAATAAGAATATCAGGAGTGAATGCTTTCCCAATTGTGGAAAGCATTTTTTCTAAATCCCTATCCGATAAAAAGTCACACAGTGCTCATTTCGGTGAGATCAGTTCTGAAGGCAATGTAATAGATGAAGTATTGGTGACTGTATTTAAGAATCCTACTTCATTTACAGGGGAAGACAGTATTGAAATTGCCTGTCACGGTTCGGTTTACATTCAGCAAGAAATCCTTGAATTACTCATTGAAAAAGGAGCGCAAATGGCCAAGCCAGGTGAGTTTTCTATGCGTGCTTTTATGAATGGTAAAATGGACCTTTCACAAACGGAAGCCGTAGCCGATTTAATTGCCTCCACTTCTAAAGCACAGCATCAAGTGGCGATTAGTCAAATGCGTGGTGGGTTTAGTCAAGAAATAAGAGACTTGAGGCAACAATTACTCGATTTTGCCTCTTTAATTGAATTAGAACTTGACTTTTCTGAAGAGGATGTCGAGTTTGCAGATAGAAGTCAACTAGAAGCATTAATCAGCACCATACAAAAAGAGATTAGCAGCTTAAAGCAGTCTTTTAAATTAGGAAATGTCATTAAAAATGGCGTGCCGGTAGCTATCGTGGGGACACCCAATTCAGGGAAATCCACCCTGTTGAATGCTTTATTGAATGAAGATAAAGCCATTGTTTCGAGTATAGCCGGAACTACAAGAGATTTTATTGAGGATGAAATTATCATCAATGATATTTCTTATCGTTTTATTGATACCGCTGGTATCAGGAAAACAGATGATGAGATTGAGAACATGGGTATTAAACGTTCTTTCGAACAAGTTAAGAAAGCTGAAATTGTATTGTTGATTATTGACTTGGTAAACAATACCGAAACTGACATCCTGAATGAAGTGAATTTGTTCAAAGGTCAAAATATACAGAGTTTCCAAACTTTTATCCCGGTTTTTAATAAAATAGACCAAGTGGATTTAAAAGATTTCAGAGGATTAGAAGGTAAGGGCGTATTTATTGCTGCCAAGCACAAAACTAACCAAGACCGATTAATTGAAGCCTTAACCGCAGCGGTAGGGGCTTTAAAAGTCGAAAATCAAACCATTGTGACTAATATCCGTCACTTCGAAGCTTTGACCAATAGTTTAGATGCGATAAACAAAGTTGCAGCAGGACTTGAAATGCAGATTCCAGGAGATTTATTGGCCATGGATATTCGTCAAAGTTTGCATCATTTAGGTGAAATCACTGGTTCGGTGACCAATGATGAGTTGTTGGGCAATATTTTTGCAAATTTCTGTATTGGGAAGTAATAAAAGGGTTTATATAAAAGACCTTCTAAACAGTTATTGAAAAAAATAAGTTCGAATAGTCGATTTAAGGAAAGTAATGCTATTTGTTTATATTTATAGCGTATGAATGTTTCCTTTATCATTAACAGTACAAGAAAATTGACTGTATTTGCAAAAGATGTAATCGCTTTAGTAGAAGCATCTGATGAATTGCAAGGAAACTATTACTATACAGACAGTCCGAAACATGCCATTCAAATTGCAAATGAAATCCTTTCATCTGCTGACTTGATTGTCGCAGTAGGTGGTGATGGAACCTGTAATGAAGTCATTAATGGAATTGGATTGAAAGGCTTGACTAAAACAAAGTTTGCGGTAATTCCAACTGGGAGTGGGAATGATTTTTCCTCATTGCTTGCTTTAAAAACACCCGCTGAATTTATTGAAAAAATACTGAATGATTCATTTGATTTCATAGATATTGGAATTGTAGCGTTAAAGTCAAAGAAATCACTTTTTGTCAATGTAGCCGATATTGGATTTGGTGCAAAAGTTGTAGAGTTACTCAATCGGCAGCGCTCAAAAGGGTTAGGAGGGAAGACCTCTTATGCTATTGCAATTTTGAGAACTTTTTTTCTGCATAAAAAAGCCCATATTGAAATTCAAGGAGATGATTTTCATTTCAAAGGGAAATTTTTAATGCTTGCCTTTTGTAATGGGTCCACATTTGGATATGGACTGGTTATAAATCCCTTTGCTAAAATCAATAGTGGTAAGTTGAATTTAACCATTATTGGAGATGTGAGTATT
>CBDUKB010000074.1:0-13131 GCA_965367695.1 uncultured Putridiphycobacter sp. | reverse complement strand
AACCACCTAAAACTTCGTATTCATTTGGATTAAATTCTGAAAGTGGGGTGCCATTTGGACTTGTAAAAGAAATATTTCCTAAAGAAAAATACCTTAACGAACCACCAACCACATGTCTTGTACCAATTTTTTTATAACCTGCTAAATAAGACAATTTAATATCATCTACCAAACCTCTTAACCAGGGAGAATAAGACAAAGAAACTTCTGCATCTTCTTTAGAAAAAATCAATTTTGCGGTGTTCCAATGAAAGGAATTTGCATCAGGAGCAGTTGCTACACCAGCATCCCCCATTCCTCCAGCTCTTGAATCCGGTGCTATAATTAAAAAAGGGACAGCAGTAGTAATGGTATTCAACTGAAACACCTTACTATCATCAACTAATTGAGCATGAGCAACAGACCCACTTATAAATACAAAGGTTAATAAACCTAATATGTTCTTTTTCATGTTTTGTGATTAACAACTTGACAAATATACGCCAAAAATAATTTTTTATTGTCGACAGCTTACAAAATAACAAGTTTTTCTAACTTATCCGCTTTTTCACCTGTATCCGTTTCGATTGATAAACGGTAAATATAGACTCCTCGTCCTATTCTGTCTCCAAAATCATCCGTTCCATCCCACACAATACCATCTGATCTGTAAGCATTCGTATTCACCGTTTTTATGATGCTTTTAACGAGTTTACCAGACACTGTAAATATTTCAATTTTAGCATCCAATTGGTTACATACTTGATTGTGTTCAAAATAAAACTCTGTCCTATTCACAAAGGGATTAGGGTAATTTAATAAATGACTAATCGCAACCTCCTCTTTTAATTTTACTTCAAAGCGAATGGTCTCTTCTGTAGAATTATTATTAACATCCCACACTTTAAATTGTGCTGTATGTACGCCTGGTTCCAAATTTAAGAATTGATACCGTACTTCACCACTTTGGTATGTGTCTAAGTCAGCCTCGTAGTAATTGTTAAGAATAACAGGATTGGCAGTTTCATTATCTATGATGATAGAAATATCATGGCCAATGCCATTTCCGGTTGTATTAATACCGTTTTCGTCGGAAACTTTTGCAATAAAAACTGGACTTTCATCTGTAATTCCGCTGTTTACAAAGTTTTCATCATTCATAAATAATTCAACTTCGGGCCCCACATTATCTACTATTCCATTTGGATCTACCCCACCAATCACAATACTGGTATCGTAACCAATTTTTTGGGCATTGCCATTCTCAGAATAATAACTTAATTTTCCTTTACCATAAGTGTAATTTATATCTTTCGGTACGATAAATGAATATTTAAACTTACCGTTAGTAACTGTGGACTTTCCTTTGTATAATTGACTTACTCTATCTTCAAATTCAATTTCAGGTGAACCTTCATCCTGACTCAAAGTACTTCTTGTTATCGCTTTATCATAAACAGTTGGATAAGCAATTCCATTAAAGTTTGGTATTAAATTACCGTTATTATCAGTTACAATACCCTCAATTTCTACTTTACTTAGGGCTTTTAAAGTATCGGTAAAATTAGCAGCCAATACGCCATTAATTTTGGTGGTTTTAATATTAGGCAATGCCCTTCCTAACTCCAATGCAGGATCACCAAGTAAAGTGAAATTTCTAATATTTTCATCTCCTGCTGTCAAATTTTTGGAACGTCGAATTATTTCACCCAATGTAAGGGGTTTATTATTCTCAATTCTAAATAAATTACTGTACAAGTTTCGAACTAAATTACTATTTGTAGTGATGTATACAAGTCGAGTAGTTGTTAACAAAGCAATGGCTCCTCCATGCGGTAAATTTAGCATGATTTCACCTGCAGATACAAACTCAGGATCATCAAAGCGACTGAACTCGCAGGTAGCAGAAACAAACAAAGTCAATTTGTTAATATTAGTCCATGACTGAATGGTTGGAATTGAAAGAACTCTCTCGGCAGTCAATCCACTTTCGCCACCATGTCCCACATAGTTTGCCACCAATGCACCAGAATTTATAATTTGGTTAATTGCATTTTCTGCTTCGGGATATCGCTGACCTGAAGATGTAGACTCTTGTTGGAAGGCATCTAAGTATATTTTTACCACATTCATTTCAGGATAAATACTATTCATGGTATCCGCCAAACTCTCACAATCAAAAACAAATTTTCCGTTGTCCTCATCATCAGAAATTAATACAGAACGTGTTCGCCAATCTCCTAGCGAGCTGGCATAACCATTTTCGTCGCAATTCACTCCAGCTGCATTACTATAAAGTGAAGACCCAAACTGCATATAATGTTGAACTTTGTCTACTAAAGCCCTCGCTTCTGCTACAGTAGAAACAGGAAATCGGCCCACACCAATGTCCATTAAGTCATATTTATCTATTGATTCCAAATCATCTAATATCCCAAAAAAATCATCTGATGTATAGGATGTTGTTAAGGTAATGATACCATTATTTTTAGTCGCCCCTTGATCTTGATAAGTTGGGATAAGATTTACTTTGTCATTATCTTTTTTTCTCCTAAGCGGATCATAAGAACCATCTCCAAATAAAAGCAATGATGAAATCATTTCGTTTGGATTTCCATTGGCACGGTCATAAAACATTTTTGCCATCCAACGAATAGCCACCGGGTCAGCAATTCCACTTGAAAATTCATTGTAAACTTTTTGCACATCCACCACTTGTACAGTTAGTCCATTCGCACGGTGTAGGTCTGCCAACCTATTGGCTTGATCGATTAATGAAGCATGACTCACAATTAAATAATCAACTTGTTCACTGGCATGTAAGTTTTGATTTTCAATTTTACCCATTGCAATAGGTGCATATGATTGGTCAGCATTAAATACCGCAAAAGTTCTCAAAGAATCTGTGTCAATTTTATAAGTCAAATTATTACCACTTGAGGTCGTGCTCAATTTTTTAACATTGAATGGATCGGTCACTTCCCATACCCAAGTTCCATTCATTGGGCTTGATATGGTATATTGTGTAACATTTCCAGCATCAACATTTAACCAATCTCTTACTCTAACTTGACCTTGATTATTAGTTAAATTTCTACGGTAATTAATTTGAATAGCGTCCAACCATGCATTTGCAGATGGGTCTCCATTTTGATTAAAGTTTAATTGTAAAGTGGTGGTATTGTTATTTAAATTAATGGTAGTTTCTAATATGTTCAAAACTGCCTTTGTATAACTACCAAAAGTCAATAAGCCATCAACTAAACCTAAATTTTGTCCATTCGAAGAAACAGTTATGTTACTTGCACCAGTTGGTGAATAAATAGCAGCCTTACATTTTAAAGTTGCAGGACTACTTGAAATATACCCAGGAGTGGACAGTGAAAAATCCTGAGACTGATAAATTTCGAATGATTCACCCAACCACAACCTACTTGATTGCAGCAAGTTAATTTCGTCTTTTTCATAAAAAGCAACTTCATCAAAACTACTGCTTGTTTTATTTGCTGTACCAATTGCAGCATTTTGATTTTGCACTCTTTTTGGCGCTTCATTTCCATTAATTCCTATATAGTAATAACTTAAACTGTCATAATCGTTCAAAGAATAATTAAATCCTACTCCATTAATATCACTTTCTTTCATTGGTCCAGTGGCATAAAAAAGTATATAATCATTATCATTAAACACATTGTCATTTTCTCCGGCCACATAGATGGCATTTTTAACAAGGTCATCAGGACGAGCTAAATCGTTATTTAAAGGTAATTCCGACTGGTGATTTCCATAAATATTAATTGTATTCGGATTTAAACTAGTGGTATTTACCCCTAAACTTTCCAAAAAACTTTTGGTTATTTTATAAACGCCCGATTGATTGACACCAATTTTATACCAAGTTCCTGATTTTAAAACTGAATTTGAACTAAATACATGTGCGCGATTTTGGGCTGCAGGCAATTCAGTATTTGCAATTTTTAATTTAATGGTTTTAATTCTTTTAACAACGCCATTTTGGGAAAGCAAAGGCGTAAAACTACTTACTAAAAAATGTTGCCCTCTCGATTGTTTAAATTCCACCTCTAATGCTGGTGATTCACTTAATTTTAAACCTGAAAATATTGTTTGATAAATTGTTGTTTCATACTCAATATCAACCAAATCATAAGAAATATCTTGATTTCCCCGATAGTTTAAAAGGATTGTTTGATGCGCCTGAATTTGTTTAGTGACCTTGTTAAAATCACAAGAAGAACATGCGCCTGTATTTTCATCCCAATCTACCGATATTACTAAATCTGACTGCTGAGATAAACCAGTAGAAAACCAATTAATTAATATAGTAAATAAAAATAATAAGGAAAAGCGAATCGACATTAGATTTAAATATTTTAGATTTATTTTCTTAAACGGACAAAAATAGTTATTATTGCAGCTTATTTGTTAATTGCCCTTTTTTAAATGTAACCATGTTTAAAGAAAACCGTAATAAACAACAAAATAGAGTTTTTCAAATGAAATTTAATTTTAAATACTTCATCTTACTACTCATCACTATTGTCGCCTTTAATTTTAAAGGGATGGCACAAGACCCTGAATTCACACAATTTTATGCGAATCCAATTTATTTAAATCCTGCATTTGCGGGTGCAAAGAATTGTCCTCGCTTTGTGATGAATCACAGAAATCAATGGCCTTCTATTTCTGGCGCTTATGTAACAAATAGCTTTTCTTATGATCAATATGTTGAATCGGTAAGTGGCGGTATAGCTGTTATGGTAACAAATGATATGGCTGGAGGAAACACGATTAATTGGTCGACTTTAAATTTAGTGTATTCATACCATTGGAAATTGAGCAGAAAATTTCAAGTTTTACTTGGAGCACAAGGAACTTGGAATCAAAAATTTATTAATTGGAGTGAATTAAGCTTTGGAGATCAAATCGACCCGAGAAGAGGATTTGTTTACAGAACAGGAGATCAACCAAGAGGAAATGTATTAGACAATAATTGGGGTACAAGAGGATTTTTTGACGTATCAACTGGTTTTGTAGGATATTCAAAAAACTTTTACTTTGGTGCTGCAGCCAAACATATTAATAGGCCTCAAGAATCTATGATTTTAGGGGACGCTCGAATGCCTATTCGTTATACATTTCATGCAGGATCAACCATTAATTTTCCAAGTGATTCCCCTTTTGGAGGAAAAACATCTATTTCACCGAATATTATTTACACTTATCAAGATGGATTTATGCAATTAAATCTTGGATTATACTATAAATATTCTATCTTAACCGGCGGAATTTGGTGGAGAGAGGGTGATGCATTCATCTTAACCCTTGGGCTAGAGATGGATAGATTCAATTTTGGGTACAGTTATGATATCACTACTTCGCCCTTAACGAATAATAGCGGAGGTTCTCACGAGCTTTCATTGAGCTATGTATTAAACTGTAAAAAGAAAACAAAAAGATATAGGACTATATCATGTCCATCTTTTTAATTAAGTTTGTAACTAAATGAAAAGTTTAGATTATAAAGTAAAATTTGATTTTATAATTAAATAGTAAAGTATGAAGAATTATAAATTTTTATTGATCGTAGTTTTGGCGCTAGGAATAGCTTCATGTGCTAAAGATAGATCAACAACCACTGGTTGGGAATTTAACAACCCTAAAATGGGTGGTTTCCAAAAAGTGCCTGATGTAGACCAAGAAACTGGTCCTGGATTAATTTTAGTAGAAGGTGGTACTTTTACTATGGGACGTTCAGAACAAGATGTTACTTATGAGTGGAACAATACCCCAAGAAGGGTTTCTGTTTCTTCTTTTTATATTGACCAATTTGAGGTGACTAACTTTAACTGGTTAGAATACTTATATTGGATTAGAAGAACATATGCAGAGTTTCCTATGATATATAGAAACGCTTTACCAGATACAAATTGCTGGCGTTCACCATTAGGTTATAACGAACCTTATGTAGAATATTATTTAAGACACCCATCTTATCAAAACTACCCGGTAGTAGGTGTTTCTTGGAACCAAGCCAATGATTTTTGTAAATGGAGAACTGATCGTGTAAATGAATATATTTTAATTCGTGAGGGAGTACTTGACATGAACCCTGATCAAGCTGGTGATCCTTTTACTACTGAAGCTTATTTAACAGATCAATACCACCCCGGTGATGGTAAAGAAAGAAAAATTGATGACCTTAACCCTACACAAGGTTGGTCAGGAAAGAAAAAAGATTTAGGTACGCGTATTGTACGAATGGAAGACGGTATATTATTACCTCGCTACCGTCTACCAACTGAAGCTGAATGGGAATTTGCTTATTACGGATTGATTGGTTCATTAACGAACCCAGAAGATCCAGGTGTAATTGAAAACAAAAGAACTTATCCTTGGACTGGCCACTGGGTGAGACAAGATGAAGAAGAATTCCTTGGTGATATTAGAGCAAACTTTATTCGAGGACGTGGTGATTACATGGGAGCTGCTGGTGCCTTAAATGATGCTGGTGATATTACTGTTCCTGTTGATTCATATTGGCCAAATGATTACGGCTTATATAATATGGCTGGTAACGTTTCGGAATGGGTAATGGATGTATACAGACCTATGTCTACTGAAGATTTTAATTCATTCAGACCATTTAGAGGAAATGTATTTAAAACAAAAGTTTTAGGTAATAATGGAAGTATTGTAGAGAAAAATAGACAGATTTTATATGATGTTCATGGTTTAAAAGAATACTTACACGAGTTTGAAAGAATTAGATTCCAAAGAGTTTCAGCCAAGGATTATATGCCTGCTGATACTGTATTGAATAAAGGTTCTAGAATGTACTACAAGTCTAAAAATGATATTACATACAATGCTGGTAAACCTAGTCAAGTATTTATTTCTTCAGGTGGATTGGATACAAATGGTCAGTTTAAAGCTGGTATGTATGACCAAGAAATCATGATTTTACAAGAAATTGGTAAAATAGTGGACAGAGCCATTGCGAAAGAAAATAACCAATTTTCTATGGAGGCTTCTGAAATTATTCAAACTGAAATTTTTGATGGAATATTTGAAGGTGTTTCTGATAACCCTAACTTAGTATTAATTAGAGAAGATGAGATTGGAAATGAATACCCAATCGACATCATTCCTATGCTTAGAAAAGGAATGTCGGATTACATTTTAAATACACCAGGTAGATTGAAATGGAGAGAAGTGACTGCTGAAGAAAACATCAACAGAAGAAACTACCAAAATTCTGACTACAAAAACTTTGAAGATGGTGATTTCCAATCATCAATTTACTACGACAAAAAAGATGGTATGAAAGTAGACATCAACAATGGCGTAAGAGATGGTGATTTAGTGATGTACCAAAATAAAAACGAACAGTTTAACTTAAAAGGTGATTTAATTAAGCCTAATAATAGAACAAGTTGGCCTACTACCTTGATTTCTGATAAATCAAGAGTATACAAAGGTGGTTCTTGGAATGATAGAGCTTATTGGATTGCTGGTGGTAACAGAAGATTCTTAGACGAAGATCGTTCTTCTTCTATGATTGGATTTAGATGTGCCATGGATAGAATTGGTAGCCCTAAAGGATTAGGTAAATACAGATAAAATCAATAAAAGATATTGTAACAGCCTCGACAAAATTGTCGGGGCTTTTTTTTTGTCTTTTTTGAACCTTTTTAAAAATGAATTGTAAGCCTGATTAAACATTAATCATGAAAAAAATAACACTTCTATTCATCTGTATAATCCCATTGTACAGCATGGCAACCACAGATAAAACTGTCAAATCAAGTATTGAAAAAGTAACTGTTTACCAACAAGGTGCACAAATTCATAGAAAAGCTTATTTCTCTATAAAAAGTGGGACAACTAAAATTACAATTGAAGGAATAAGTCCACAAATCGACCCGAAAAGTATACAAGTTGAAGGAACAGGCGAAATGACCATTTTGGATTCTAAGTTTGCCATAAGCTACCCTACTCCTATTCCACAAGGCACAGTAATTCCAACACCAAAACTTGACAGAGAATTAGGGGTGTTGAATGATTCAATTTTTGAAATCGACTATTTGATAATGGCTAACCAATATAAAATAAATTTAATCAATAGTCAGATTAGTATACTTTCCAATAATGGAGCGATTAAAGGTGTGGGGAAAGTCAATGATTCCATTCCCTTATTAAAAGACGCCATGGATTTCCATTATATAAAAATGAATACTTTGAATATAGAATTATTAGCCATTACTCGAAAACAAGCATTGATTCAAAAAACAAAAAATAGAATTAATCAAAGAATTCAAGAAATCAATACATTTAAACAAAAAACACAATTTATCCAACCCAATAGCAATACGCCAATCTATAAAATAGTAATTACCTTAAGTTCTCAAAACGGAGCAAATGGCAGGTTAAATGTTTCCTATTTAGTCAATGATGCAGGTTGGACTCCATTGTACGATATCCGAAGTAATTCTTCAAAAAACAACGTTGATTTAACTTACAAAGCCCAAGTAAGACAACATACAGGTGTCAATTGGGAAAATGTTCCACTCACCTTGTCAACTACCAACCCATATACCAATAAGACAAAACCAACTTTGAATCCTTTTTATGTAAGTTTTAATATGCCAGTTCCGAGTCCCGTAAGAAATTTAAATGAAGTTCAAGTTAATTCAGTGAGACCTGCAAAAAAATACCGAGCCGAAAGTGACAAATCACTCGCAGATGAATATTTGGATGTAGGGGCAGATTATGCCTATAACCATACTGTAATTCAAGAACAACTAATTTCAGTTAGTTACGACATTAGCTTACCTTATACCATAGAATCGAATAATGAAGTACACATGGTATTAGTAAGGAATGAAAATTTAAAAACAGATTATCGTTTTTACACAGTTCCGAAACTAGATCCATCTGCTTATTTGATTGCTGAGCTAAGTAATTTAGGTGACTTAAATTTAATACCGGGCAATGCTACTATTTTTCATGATGGGACCTATTTAGGAGAAACTTATATCAATCCAAATACCATGGCAGATAGTTTAGCATTGAGTTTGGGTAAAGACCAAAACATTCAAGTAAAAAGAACTTTGTTAAAAGATGACTCAAAGACGCGGGTGATTGGCGATAAAACAATGAGAACTTATGCTTACTTAATCGAGATAAAGAATCACAAATCAACTTCATTAAACATTAAATTACAAGATCAAATACCCGTAGCACAAACTTCTGAAATTGAAATTGAGGCCTTGGACATTTCAAAGGGAAAATTAAATGAAGTGACTGGAATTATAGATTGGGACTTAAAATTAAAAGGGAAAGAGACCAAAACAATCAAGTTAGTTTACGTTGTAAGTCATTCAAAAACCAAACAATTGAATTTGGCCCAATATTAATTACTCCTTCTCCTTCTTCGATTGATCGAAGAAGGAGAATTTTTCACTTTGTTCAATTTCATCCATCAATCGGTCCATTATTTGATCGATATTCATTTGATCATTGAATTCAATGGGTTCCTTAATTGTCATTTTAAGGGTGCTTCTTTTTTTCTTAGTTTTAATCCCTTTCTTATCAAATGCTCTTCTAAAACCATCAATAACTATGGGTACAACAACAGGGTTATGCTTTTTAATAATGAAAGCAGTTCCTTTTCGACCTTTTACAAATGGTGTGGTAGTACCTTGTGGAAAAGTAATCAACCAGCCATCCTTTAAAGCCAAATCAATGTTATCAATCTCTTTTCTATCTACTTTTCTCCTCACATTTTCACCATTCGCCCTCCAAGTTCGATTGATGGTAACAGCTCCTGAAAGCGATAAAAGTTTAGGTAACAAACCTGCCTTCATGGTTTCCTCTGCTGCTACATAATAAATATTGTGTTTTGGTTTTAAAAAACCTGGATATTTAATATTGTTTGGATTACCATTTAAAGCAGCATGAAAAACATGTAAGAAAAAAGCGACATCTGCAAAATACGTCTGATGATTTGAAATAAAAAGTACATTTTTATCAGGCAATTTTTGCAATACTTCAGCTCCTTGGATAGCTACATGATAACGCCAATTAAATCTTGGATACACAATTGAACCAAATACCCTTATTATATTTTTTTTAACAAAAATATACTGACCTAATACGTTTTTCTTAAAAAGCGTCATGCTATTTATACTTTTTCAATACTCGCGCTAAATCGCGTTTCACATCCTTGGTTTTTAAATCTTCACGCTTATCGTGTAATTTCTTACCTTTTGCTAAATGAATATTTATTTTTGCCAAATTTTTACTACTGATGAACAACTTAGAGGCCACTATGGTTAGCCCCTTGTCTTTGAGCTTTTTTTCTAGTTTTCTCAATTCTATTTTGTTCAATAACAATTTTCTATCTCTTCGTGGGTTGTGGTTAAAATAAGAACCATTATCATATTCAGGAATAAACATATTACGGATAAAACATTCCCCATCTTGCAATACACAGTAGGCCTCCATAATACTCCCTTTCCCCGTTCTAATCGATTTGATTTCAGTGCCTGTTAAAACAATACCAGCTGTATAATCATCCAAGAACTCGAATTCAAACTTCGCCTTTTTATTTTTAATTTCAATTTTACCCATGATCGAGTACAAATTTAATCGAAATACTCATTTTAGGTAGTTAATTGAATTAATTTAAGAAATTATTCAAGCCAAATGTAAATTATTAAAGTTGAAATGTTAGAAATCTTCCGCTTGAAAGCGAGTGTTTATAGGTTAAAAATATGTATTTTTGAAATATGGAAAACACCCTTGATTTGGAATACAATACCAGTAGACCAAAAATGCAAATACCTGAATATGGCAGAAATGTTCAAAAGATGGTTGATTTTGCAATTACCATTGAAGATAGAGCAACAAGAAATAAAGTAGCGGTAGCCATTATAAATGTAATGGGGGAGCTAAATAAGCACCTAAGAGATGAAGAAGATTATAAACATAAATTGTGGACACATTTATTTATTATTTCTGATTTTCAATTAGATGTAGATTCTCCTTATCCTTTACCAAGTAGAGAAAAACTAGCAGAGAAACCAGAAAAAGTTGCGTATCCAGTCAAAGATATTCAGTTTGGTCATTATGGTAAAACTGTAGAAGACATGATTACCATTGCTGCCAATAAGGAACCGAGTGAAGAGAGAGAAGCTTTGATAAAGATTATTGCGGAATTAATGAAACGATTCCATTTGGCATATAATACCGATTCAATTGATGACGAAATCATTTCTCAGCACTTAAAAAGAATATCAAAAGGAAAAATTATTTTAACTGATGTCAGCTTTTTAACACCTACTAAAGAAATTTTAAAAGATTACGATACGGTAAAAAAGAACAACAATCAGCACAAGAATAGAAAAAACAAGAATAAAAACAACAACAACCGTAACAGAAAAAGATACTAAAAAATATGGGGACATTCGAAATTAGAGGAGGGACATCATTAAAGGGGGAGTTGACACCACAAGGTGCAAAAAATGAAGCTTTACAAGTTTTGTGCGCAGTTTTATTAACGGGTGAAAAAGTTACTATTTCTAATTTACCCGATATTATCGACGTTAATAAATTAATTAACCTGTTACAAGTAATGGGTGTTAAAATTGAAAAAGTTGAACGCGGTACTTACGTTTTTAAAGCCTCTGATATTGATTTAGCTTATTTAGATACGGAAGATTTTGCCAAAAGAGCGGCAAGTTTAAGAGGGTCAATTATGATTGTTGGGCCCCTACTCGCTCGATTTGGAAAAGGATTGATTCCTAAACCAGGAGGAGACAAAATTGGAAGAAGAAGGTTGGATACCCACTTTGAAGGTTTTGCCAAATTAGGCGGAGAATTCAATTACAATCCTAAAACTTTTTTCTATACGGTTGAAGCTAAAAAATTAGTTGGAACTTATATTCACCTCGACGAAGCCTCAGTAACTGGGACTGCCAATATTTTGATGGCAGCAGTTTTGGCGAAAGGCGAGACTATCATTTACAATGCTGCTTGTGAGCCTTATTTACAACAGTTGTGTAAAATGTTGAATAAAATGGGGGCTAAAATCACTGGTATTGGCTCAAATAAACTTTACATAACAGGTGTTAAGCAATTAAAAGGTTGTTACCACAGGGTATTGCCTGACATGATTGAAATTGGTAGTTTTATTGGTTTGGCTGCCATGACCAAATCTGAAATCACCATCAAAGATGTCGCTTATCCAGAGTTAGGTATTATACCAAATGTCTTTAAAAAACTAGGAATTAAAATGGAATTGCGCGGGGATGATTTATACATTCCTAAACAAGAAAGCTACGAAGTAGACACTTTTATTGACGGTTCTATTTTAACCATTTCTGATGCGCCTTGGCCAGGTTTTACACCTGATTTATTGAGTATTGTATTGGTAACTGCCATACAAGCAAAAGGATCTGTATTGATTCACCAAAAGATGTTTGAATCAAGGTTATTCTTTGTCGATAAATTAATTGATATGGGTGCGCAAGTAATACTATGTGATCCACACAGAGCGGCTGTAATCGGTTTAGACCAACAGCAACCCTTAAGAGGCATCAGCATGACTTCTCCAGATATTAGAGCAGGTGTTTCCTTATTAATCGCTGCTTTGTCAGCAGAAGGCAAATCAACTATTCACAATATTGAACAAATTGATAGGGGATACCAAGATATTGACATCCGTTTGAATAATTTGGGTGCCGATATTAGAAGGCTGTAAATTTAGAAGGAAGAAATTAAAGTATCAAGTATTAAGACATTAGTAACAAGTATTTTTTGCTGAAGTAAGTTGAATGGCATTGCTATGCAAAAAACAAATCTCAAATTACAAAAAGTTATTAGTAAATAGTTATAAGTAAACAGTGTCTTGTGTTGAACTGAGTTGTATGTGCATACTATGTAAAAAACAAAATCAAAAACACTAATTTCTTAACTTCTCTCTTCTTAACTACTTATTGCTAACAGCTGAAACCCCAAATTCCAAAAACTGAACCACAAAGGACACTAGGAAAGCACTAAGGACACTAAGTATTCATGTGTTCCGACAAACTCTTTGTGAACCTTGTGAAAAAGCTTTGTGCACCTTGT
>CBDUKB010000073.1:0-13439 GCA_965367695.1 uncultured Putridiphycobacter sp. | reverse complement strand
TTCACCTACAATATCATTGATGTTTTTTACATCCGATACATTCGATTGGGTTTTGTACTCAATCATTGCAAATGCTTGATTACTTTGGAACATATTTCCACCACCAAAAGAACCACCAATACACATAATCGCAAAAACAACAGCTAATACTCTACCAAGCTTGGCCATTTTATTCGCTTTCAATCCTTTTTTCAGGTAGTACATTGGTCCTCCAAAGACCTTTCCATTCTCGTCAATCTCACGGTATTTTACCCCCAATGTACATTCGACAAACTTGGATGCCATTCCGATTAAACCAGCGATAATCATCCAAAAAGTTGCCCCTGGACCACCAATTGAAATGGCGACAGCTACACCGGCAATATTCCCTAAGCCTACTGTTGCTGACAAAGCTGCGGTAAGCGCTTGAAAATGCGACACCTCTCCGTGATGTCCTTCAACCCCAATGGTCTCAATTGCATCCCCGCCTGGGGTTGAATCTCCAGCCATTTCTAATGATTCATGATGATCAAAATGATCATACTTTCCGCGAATAATATTGATGGAGGTTTTAAACCCTCGGACATTTATGAATTTAAAATAAAAAGTAAAAAACAAAGCTCCTAAAACCAATACAATTAAAACCCAAGGCACTTGAATCTTATCAGTAAAAGGGATTTCGTAAAAAATTAGGTTCACAAACCAACCTGTTAAATCACCAAAAGTTTCATCAATTTTTTGATCAAAACCCTTTTCTTGTGCGGATAGTAAAAAAGGAAATAAACTGAGAAATAAGGCGGTTAGTTTTTTAAACATAATTTTTAAGTTTTTTTTCTTGATATAAACAAATATAAATAATTAATCCGGCTATCCTAAATTTATAAGCAGGACAATGACTCTTCAAATGTTTTCGGATTATATCCCAGCACTTTACGAGCCTTACTGATATCAAATCCAGTTTTAGGAGGCCTTTTTGCACTTTGATTCAAGGTGCCTGAACTAATTGGAGTTACTTGTTGAAAGTTCAATCCATAAAAAAGTGCTATTCTTTTGACCAATTGAAATATTGAAAACGTTTCAGGTCCAGCAATATGATAAATACCTTTGGCATTTAATTGGGCAGTTTTTACACAAGCCCAAGCCAAGTCACTTGCCCAAGTTGGTGCACGGTATTGATCATTTACTATGGTTAAAGGATCCCCTTTTTCAAGTGCAGATTTAGCCCACAACACAATGTTTGAGCGACTTAAATTTTCCCCTTCACCAAACACAATAATGGTCCGCAAAATGGCCCAATTGGAATACGTAGATTTTAATAATAAATTTTCTGAATTAACTTTTGATTTTGCATAAACACTTAAGGGATTTACCGGGTCATTTTCCTGATAAGGTCCATTTTCACCATCAAAAACAAAATCAGTTGAAAGGTGGATCAAATGAATTTGATGTTTTTGACATGCTTTTAATAAATATGCTACTGCTTGCACATTTACAGTATGACAAAGTGCTTGATTATTTTCACAAAAATCAACATTGGTAATTGCAGCAGTGTTAATAATGTGTGTGGGTTGATGAATTTTCACCAAGTCATTGATTTCTTTTGCAATTGTAATATCCAATGAATAATAAAATGAATCCGGACACTTTTCAAAACGATTTTCACCTTTTGAAGTTGCTATGAAATCAATTTTATGTTTTAAGCAATGTAAAATTATTTTTTGTCCGAGTAAACCATTCGAACCAGTAATTAAAATTTTCATGACTCTATTTTAATCCCAAATAAATTATTGAATGCTCTAATTTGACTTGGATTACCCAGTACGAACAGTTTTGATCCTGGACCAATTTGAATATCTCCACCAGGATTAATAATATAATTTCCTTCTGCAGATTTATAACCTATGACATTACATCCTGCATCAGCTTTTGCGACTAAATCGTTAATGGTACAGAATTGCATATCTTCGGGCAATTCTTTAAAATCGATTTCTTCTAGGTTCATTGCTGCCTTACCAGAAATTTTTATCAAATCTAAAAACTCCATCACATCTGGATTCACGACCAAAGAGGCCATGTGCGCCCCCCCGACTGTATCGGGCATAATTACATTATTTGCACCGGCTATTCTCAGTTTTCTCATTGATGAATAACTCGAAGCTCTTGAAATAATTTTTAAATTTGGATTGAGTTCTCGGGCAGAGAGCACTACAAATAAATTATCAGCGTCTTTTGGTAATGCGGTGATTAAAGCCGTAGCTGTCTTAACACCTGCATCAATTAACACTTTGTCTTTTGTTGCATCTCCCTTAATGAACATGGTTTCACTAAAATCATTTTCCGAACCTTCTGGAGAACGTTCAATTACTAAAAATTTCTTTTTATAAAACTTGAGATCATGCGCAGCTTGATTTCCTACTCGTCCATATCCACATACTATTGTGTGATTAGATAATTTTTGCAGCCTTTTCATTTTTTTAAATTCTTTATAATATTTAACATAATCTCCACTCACAATATAGGTCGTTACAGCCGAAATTGCATAAGCAAAAGTACCAAAACTGGTTATAATAAGAAAGGCAGTAAATAATTTACCCGTATCCGACATTTGATGGACTTCATTAAAACCTACAGTGGTCACTGTAATAATGGTCATGTAAAATGCATCAAACACACTCCAATCCTCCACAAGCACATACCCTATTATACCTATTAATACAATAGTAAGGATTAGCCCTAAGGCATAATAGAGTTTTTTAAAAAATTTAAAGTGTTCTTTCATTATAGCTCCCAAATAGTTTTTGGTTTTCTTTGAAACTTAAATAAATGTTTATGCTCCAATACAAAGGCCATTATTAAATATAAAATTAGAGGAGAGCCTAACCCAATAAAAGATGCGTAAATAAAAAATAAACGGACTTTTGTTACACGAACACCAAATTTATTGGCAAACCAGGTACTAACTCCAAAAGATCTGAGCTCAAAGAAGAAAGCAATTTTTTGAATAGTCCTTTTCAAAATATAAGTTTGATTTTTATTTAGCTACACCCTTTTATAGTAGATAGCTTTGGTCTTTTTACAATGAGCTAATATACAATTTATTTTTCTTTGTTGTATTCGGATACAATAATTAAGTTAGTCCAATTATATTTTGTCCAATTTTACAATTTAAACACTTTTGTTGCTGGCAAAATTCATTTTTTAGTTCAATCAATGCTTGACTGTCAAAAGCCGTTTTGGATTTCACACCTAACTTTGACCAGTTGCTAATGATACTATTTTTCTCGCTGGTGACAAGATTCATTGCATCAAAGGCAAATTCTTTTAGTGAAGGCTGATCGAGCAAGGTTCCTTTTGCGAACAAAAAAGGGATATATGCATTGATGTACAATAAGTTTTTAAAGTCTTTACTTAATCCACTTAAGTTTTTTTGATGCTTTTTAGCAAAATGATAATGTTGTTGCCAATATTCACTCAAAGTAATTTCCAAAGCATCCAAGTTTGCCCAAGTGATATTACCAATTCCATTAGTAAACAAAAGTTTAAGTAAACTAGCAAACTGGGCGATTCTAATGGTTGGAAATCCTGGTGGATGCATTCTTGAAAATTTCCATTCATTTCCATTGAGTTCAACTAAATCAAATAATTTTTTAAAATGTAGATAATTTGATTGAAGTTCATTTGCGTATTTATCCAATGCTTCTTCGAAATTTAAAAAGCCAGCTAAACCAAAACAATATGCTTCATAAGCTTTTAAATCATTATTAAAACGACTTAAATGTTGCCAGTTTATTTTATTAGCCAACTGTACAAAAGGTGCATGATTGACTTTTCCTCCAAACACTTTGGCGAGTGCATGCAGCATTATTTTTAACTCATCTCCTTGATATAAATCAAAATCAATTAAAATGGCCGTTGATTTTCTCATCATACGATTAAAAAATGCGACTTCTTTTTGCTGATAAATTATGAATGGGTCGACTGATTGAATTTGATTGGCACATGCCACCCAACTTTTATTGTTTTTAAATTTCTTATAATGTTCGAAATGTTCATTATTAATAAAGTTTTTCAATTCAATAGTTGGTAGCTCGAATTGATTGGTAAAAATCGCCAGATCGTTTTCATAAACAAAGTGTGCAATTACATTATTGTAGGCGGAATCGAATTGATGTTTGTGTTTGATCCAGTCGGAAGACTTGACATGAAATTCTATGGGACCTGCCCATATTTTTCCATCAAACTTAATTTTAGCTTCTAAAAAATCTGGCCCTGCATTGGTATTCAACCTACCATGCTCAATTACTTCAACGGTCTCTCCCTTACTTGTTACAAAAAAACGACCGAAATATTTTTGCTTGAATAAATAATGTAAATATTCTTCTTGCATTTATACAGGTTAGTACGAAGCAGCTACAGTTCAAAATCATCAATCAAGTCATCACTAACTTGTTTATTTGAAATGTGTTTAACTGAAAGCAAACCTCTTAAGAACAAACCTAATATAATAATTTTCCACCATATTCCTTCAAATATGGTTGAGGGATCTTCCATTCCAGCTATGATAAATGGAAATATAAAAACAGCTATAGCAACGATAAGTGCTGTTTTTGGCTGATACTTTAACCAAAAGCTAATCCCTAGAAAAATACCTGCATAAACCAATATAACATAAAGCACCAATTCTTGTCCTAGGGACACTGCCTGGTTCCACATGACAAAAAAGGAAAGCATGCAAAGTGCAATTATTACATATATGGTATAACGTGCATGGTTAATTTTTCTCCACTTATTTTTGTTTTCTGCCTTTTTTTTTAAATTTTTCAGCACTTCGTTAGGTGGTAGATTCTCCATCAAATAAACTGCTTGCTTTTTAAAATAGCAGCCATTTCTAATTGGATTTTTTGAGCCGCTAACTTTACTTCCTTTTTAAAATCAACATCTTGTCCCGCATAAATAATACCACGTGAAGAATTTACGAGTAAGCCACAGTTATCATTCCATCCATAATTTGCAACATCTTGTAAGGAACCACCTTGTGCACCAACGCCAGGGACTAAGAAAAAGTGATTTGGACTGGCTGCTCTTACTTTTTCAATTGATTCTTTTCGGGTTGCGCCAACTACATACATTAATTTAGAAGCATCTCCCCATTCACTTGATTTTTTCACCACTTTTTCGAACAATTGTTCTCCATTTAAATCGGTAGTAAACTGAAAATCGAGCGCTCCTTTATTAGAAGTTAACGCCAATAAAATCACCCACTTATTTTCATATTCTAGGAAAGGAGTTACACTGTCAACCCCCATATAAGGCGCAACGGTTACTGCGTCAAAGTTTAAATATTCAAAAAATGTTTTGGCATAGTAATGTGATGTATTCCCAATATCCCCTCTTTTAGCATCTGCTATGGTAAATATATTTTCTGGAATGTAATCAACTGTTTTCTTCAAAGCGTCCCATCCTTTGCTACCATGACATTCATAAAAAGCAATATTGGGTTTATATGCTACTGCATAATCTTTAGTTGCATCAATAATTCTTTTATTGAATTCAAAAATTGGATCTTCAAAATCTAGGAGATGTTGTGGGATTTTTTCTAAATCCACATCTAATCCTACACAAAGAAAACTTTGTTTTTGTTTTATATTTTGAATAAGACTTTCCAATTTCATAGTTAAAGTATCTTGATAAATAATTGCGAAAAGGTTTTAAACCATGCCGCCTTCTTTTAATTTTTCTGCATTTTCTGCCAACCTTAATGCTTCAATCATCTCAGAAATATCGCCATTCATAAAGTTAGACAAGTTATACATGGTTTTACCAATTCTATGGTCGGTAATTCTTCCTTGTGGATAATTGTACGTTCTAATTTTTGCAGAACGGTCTCCTGTTGAAACCAATGATTTTCTATGCGCCGAACGTATGGCATGTGCTTTATCCAATTCAGCTTGATAAAGTCTTGTTCTTAACACTTGTAAAGCTTTGGCGTAATTTTTATGTTGTGAACGACCGTCTTGACATTCCACCACCGTATTGGTAGGTAAGTGGGTTAAACGAATGGCGGATTCCGTTTTATTAATGTGTTGTCCACCTGCTCCTGAAGCTCTAAAAGTATCTTTTTTCACATCTTTCATATCCAGTTCAAAATCCACATCTTCTGCCTCAGGCATTACCGCTACAGTAATTGCAGAAGTATGCACCCTTCCTTGAGATTCAGTCTCTGGCACCCTTTGTACCCGGTGTACCCCAGACTCAAACTTTAAAGTTCCATACACTTCTTCTCCTTCTACTTCAAATGAAATTTCTTTATAACCTGAAGTGCCCACATTGGAGTTTACTACTTCAAATTTCCATCCTTGCTCTTTAAAAAACATGGTGTACATTCTAAAAATATCCTCTACAAATATACAGGCTTCATCTCCACCTGTACCTGCTCTTAATTCAACAATTACATTCTTGTCGTCTTCTGGATCTTTAGGCACTAACAACATTTTTATCTCTTCTTCTAGGCTTTCTTTTTTTGGAATTAGCTCTTCTAATTCCATTTTTGCCATCTCCTTAAAATCAGGATCCTCATCTCCATCAATTACCACTTTCGAAGATTCAATATTATCCAATGTGTTTTTATAGGTGTAATATACTTTTACAATCTCTTCTAAATCTTTATACTCCTTGTTTAATTTAACATAGCGTTTCATATCCGAAATAATATCGGGATCAGTGATTTTCTGACCAACTTCGTCAAATCGGATTTTTATTGCCTCTAATTTTTGTAATAAATCACTCATGGGTACTAAGCATAAATAAAGGTTCCAAACTCAGAATTGATGGTTAATTTTTTCGTTTCACTCTCTTCTACTCTTCCAACAATTTTAGCTGGAATATTAAATGATTCGGAGATAGCAATAATTTTTTCAGCCATTGCTTCTGGCACATACAATTCCATTCTATGTCCCATATTGAATACCTTATACATTTCCTTCCAATCGGTTTTCGATTCTTCTTGGATCAATTTAAATAAAGGAGGTAATTCAAACAAGTTATCTTTTACTACATGTACATTATCGACAAAGTGTAAAACCTTCGTTTGTGCACCACCAGAACAATGCACCATTCCATGAATATCTTCACGATTACATTGGCTCAAAATAGCTTTGATAACAGGCGCATAAGTTCGAGTTGGCGATAAAACCAACTTCCCTGCGTCAATTGGTGAATTTTCAATGGCATCAGTCAATTTTTTTGAACCTGAATACACCAAGTCATGAGGTACTGCCGGATCGAAACTTTCAGGATATTTGTTTGCTAAATATTTGTCAAAAACATCATGACGGGCAGAAGTTAAACCGTTCGACCCCATTCCACCGTTGTATGCTGTTTCGTAGGTAGCTTGACCAAAAGATGCCATTCCAACAATGACGTCACCAGGTTGAATATTTTTATTGTCGATTACTTCCGAACGCTTCATTCGGGCAGTAACTGTACTGTCAACAATTATAGTCCTTACTAAATCACCTACATCAGCAGTTTCGCCACCAGTTGAATGAATGTGTACATCATGCTTTTTCAAATCAGCTAACAACTCCTCTGTCCCATTAATAATGGCAGAAAGTACTTCACCTGTAATTAAGTTTTTATTTCTTCCAATAGTAGACGATAACATAATATTATCTGTAGCCCCTACACAGAGTAAATCATCAATATTCATGATTAAAGCATCTTGTGCAATTCCTTTCCACACCGAAACATCACCTGTTTCTTTCCAATACATATAAGCCAAGGCACTTTTCGTCCCTGCCCCATCAGCATGCATTACCAAGCAATAATCTTCATCATTGGTTAAGTAATCAGGAACAATTTTACAAAAGGCCTTTGGAAATAAACCTTTGTCTACATTTTTAATGGCGTTGTGTACATCCTCTTTTCCGGCCGACACACCCCTTTTATTATATCTATCGTCTGACATTATGATGGGCTTTAAATAAAAAAAGCATCCCGATTGCTATCGGGACGCTTCAAAATTATCAATTATTTTATATTAAGGTTTAACGTAATCGAAGCTAATAATTTCACCTTCTGTACGTCTGTTCTTTTGGTGTAACATTTCAAATTTCACATTATCAGATTTAAACTGATTAATATAAGATTCTGTTAATTTATGTGTTGCCAATGTATCTCCTGAAGCACCAATTTCGTAATAAGTTGCGGGTACATCTTCACCGTAACCTTTAGGTACCAATCTTGCTGCTGGTAAACCTTTTTCGTTTACTAAGTAATCAACACATGATTGTGCTCTTTTCTGAGCCAACACTCTATTGGCAGCTGAAGAACCTCTACTATCCGTATGTGACATCAATTTCACAACAATGTTAGGGTTGTCCATCATCAAATTATACAGATAATTCAAAGAATCCTTTGAGTTTACAGTTGAATTTACTTGAAGTACAGGCGATCCTAAATCGTAACGTACTTCCGGTAACCTCAATGGTTTTGTAATATCCAAAATAGCAATTTCTCTAATAATTCTCGTTGGCTTTCCAATATCAGTAGTAGAAAATTTATCTTTATTCCCTAACCAAGCACGAGGCTCAGAAGGTACATCAATTGTAAAGTTAGCACCTGGTTTAATTAACCTAGTTCCATCTGCTGATTCCGTTAAATCAACCATCCCATAAGCATCAGTAGTATAGGTATAATTAGATCCATCAGAACCGATTACGGTTAATTTTTTATTTGGTACTGGTTTCCCAGTTTCTTGGTTAACAACGGTGATACTTAAATCAATTAATACTGGTGGTAAATAAAATGACCAGATATCTTGTGAAGGATTTTCTCTTGGTCCTTTTGAACCAGCTCTGTTAGATGAAATAAAACCTCTAGTTCCATTTTCGTCGTTTTGGGTATAAATGATTTGGTAATCATAAGAACAAGAGTTTAATGGCGCTCCTAAATTTTTTGGGTTTTTCCATTCATCTTTGTCACCATTTTTTTCGGCAACAAATAAATCTAAACCACCCATACCAACTAAACCATCAGTTGAATAATATAATTTGTCTCCTTCTCCCCAAACTGGGAATACATCATTTCCTGGTGTATTGATATTTGGCCCTAAGTTTTTTGGCAATGACCAAGTATCTCCTCTTCTTTCGTAAGTAGAAATCCATAAATCAATTCCACCTTCTCCACCTGCCATGTTAGAAGCAAATATTAAAGTATTTCCATCAGGACTAACTGCTGGATGACCAACACTTGAAGTATCGTGATCTTTTAGCGCTATTTTTACTGGCTCATTATAAGCGTTTCCTCTTTTTTCAGTCATGTAAATATCACAACCTAAGTTATTGATACCATCATTTACACATCTTGTAAAGAACATTTTCTTTCCTCTTTTATCCATTGCAATCGTACCTTCATTGTGAATGGTATTGATTGGTGCAGGCATAGGAACAGGTTCTGAAAAGTTTCCTTTTCTATCAATTTCAGAATAAAAAATATCAGAAAAATCTTGGTTGGTAATTAACTCAGTATTTTCACCAGTTGCAGCACTTCTTGAAGAAGTAAAGTACATGGTTGTACCTCTACTGTCCATGATTGCACCATAATCAAATTGTGGTGTATTTAATTTTGTCATTGGGTTCATTTCATGACGACCAGCATTTTCTTCAAACTCATCATATTTTTCACAAGTTTCAATTCTTACTTTAATCAATGGATCACCCGCATTCAATTGTTGGTATTTTTTGTAGCTATTCAACGCTTTTGAATGGTTGCATTGCCCTAACTGCATTTCACCCAAATAGTAATATACTTTTGGCTCAATTTCAAAATACTTTAACAAAATTGCTTTTTCGTATTGTTGTTCTGCAGCTCTAAAATCGTGAATTAGACGATAACACTCAGCTGAACGGTAAGCAAACTCTGCTTTTTTCTTTCTAGAATCTTCCGTTTTCACATGCGTTTTTTCCGACGCTTTTTTCAATGCATCTGCAGCTTCTGCGTAAAGACCAGCCTTATACAAAGCATTTGCCTCTTTCCCATAATTTCTCATTTGGGCAAATGAAGCCTGTGCTGTCCCTAATACACCCGCAAATAGTAAAATTTTAACAAATAATTTCATTATAAAGTAGTTTATTTATTCCTTGGTTACAATTGACGAAAATAGTAAATTAATTTTAATTTTTAACAATAATTTAATTTTATTAACCAAACTATGCTCAAATATTAATTTTCACCCAATTGGGCATAGGCGCGCCATTTTTCTAATAATTTTTTAAATCCATCTGGTAATTCAGAATCAAAAGAGACATACTTTCCTGTTTTTGGATGTGTTAACCCCAATGTTTTAGCATGTAACGCTTGTCCATCAATTAATTTAAAACAGTTGTCTATAAACTGTTTATATTTTGTAAAAGTGGTCCCTTTTAAAATACGGTCTCCACCATATTCCAAATCATGAAATAAGGGATGTCCAATATGTTTAAAATGTACCCTAATTTGATGCGTTCTTCCTGTTTCTAATTTGCATTCTACTAAAGTAACATACCTGAATCGCTCAATTACCTTATAATGAGTCACGGCATGCTTTCCATATCCGTCTTCTTCATCATATACTTGAAATACTTTTCTGTTTTTTTGAGAACGACCTATATTGCCTTCAATTGTCCCTTCATCCTCTGCCAAGTCTCCCCAGACTAATGCATAATATTTACGGTCCGAAGTTCGGTCGAAAAACTGTTTAGACAAATGCACTAATGCCTCCTCTGTTTTAGCGATTACCAAAATACCTGTGGTATGTTTATCTATTCTGTGTACTAATCCTGGACGGGTAGCATAAGCATCTCTTTTCGGTAGGTTATCAAAATGATAGACCAATGCATTCATTAATGTACCAGAATAGTTGCCGTATGATGGATGCACTACCATATTTGAAGGCTTATTGACAATAATCAAAGTATCATCTTCATAAACCAAATCCCAAGGAATATCTTCTGCGATCAACTCAATTTCACGCACAGGATGTGGCATGTTTACCACTATTTCATCTCCTGGGTGCACTTTATGATTGGTTTTAATTTCTTGATTGTTTACCAATATAAAACCATCCTTTATTAAATTTTGAATTTTACTCCTTGAAGTATTCGCGATTCTTGCCAATAAAAATTTATCAACCCTTAATATATCCTGACCTGAATCAACTACAATATTATAGTGTTCAAATTTTTCAATGTTCTCTTCTTCTAATTCTTCTTCCTTCATTTAAGGTTTAATTATTTTACTCCTTTGGATTAATTCTTTGTTATCGTCTAAGACTGTCACCAAATAAAATCCACTTGTAAACTGAACAAAATCGATTTTACTTTCATTACCTGAATATACGATTTTTCCAGAAACATCATGAATTTGGATACTATAGCCAAAATCTAACCCTTCAATTGTCAGTATTTCACTTACTGGATTTGGGTACATATTAATTACTGCACTAGGTTCATGAATTGCTTGCACATCTAGTGTATAATTTAAGCTAGTCGAAAAAACAGGTCGTATCATCAAAGCACCTGGAAAAGATGAATTTGACCAACCAGCCCCGGTATTGTAGAAGTTTTTATCTTGGTGGAGATTGTTCTTATCGAATCCTAAATATAAATTTTCGTCTTCAATTTGTTCAAAGCCAACATAAAATATTTTTGGCACTACCACAGCTTTATTGTCATTAAATGTGTAATATTTAAATTGATTTTTAGCTGCTGCATAATCTGGAAAATGAGGCTTGAAAAAGTCATCTTGATAAATGACCTCACCTGGTTTGCCATTGTCATCATCCCAAACCGTTAACAAAATCACATTTCCTGTTACATCAGTTACATTAGGCACAAATTTCATTAATATTCCTGTTAAAGTATCAGCTTCAAAAGCTTCATATTTTACTGCTATTTCAGAATTATTATCTAATAATCCATAGCCAGATTCTGCTGAACCGTCGTCATAAGAATAATAGTTTCTAAAGTATTGGGTGAAATAAGTGGTATCATTTTCCAAATATTGATTTGTGGAGCTGGTAGCGACATTCATTTTCACATCAAACTCTGCCTTATCAATGCCTGCGTTTTGTGTAAAAGCATAAGGTTGTGAACCCACATTAAATGGGTATTGATTTTGACCAACATTCCAATTCAAACTTGCCACCGGCAAAGAATAATTGTTACCATCAATCAATAAAGCACCGGGATTTGTAAACTTGGGTACCAAATCACTATTATTTACAATCATTTCATAACTTGGCGTCATCACTGTGTTGGGGTCACTTAAATTATTGTAATGATCCCAAGGCACCCTTGTGTAATCTTTTAATAAAGTTTCAATGGGGTAAACAATTGCTAAATCACTTATTATGGTATCATCTGCTGATGAATTTTCCCTTAAATTAACATAGTCGACATGCCAATGATCGAGGTTTCCTGATAAGGATGCTTTATTTTTAAAACGAAATTGAAACCCATTTTTTAAAAAAGCTGTGGTTGTAATTTCCAAATGTGCCATGCCCCATTCATCATCAGTCATACTTCCTGGCACTCCCCATACGTTATACCAGTTGTCAAGTGTTGGTGAATACATTTCTAAAATCAAAGAATCTATGTCCTCTGGTGAATTACCCAAGCCTCTAGGTTGGTATAAAAATGAAATATATACATTTGATTTTCCTAATAAATCAATCGGTTTAGAAGTCAAATAATCTGCAACACCATAAGAATTTGTACTTCCAAATTCATAAGGATAACCATTGTTATTTAACCCGTCGAATGTTGCAACGCCTAGCGATTTTGGTGCCACCCCATATTTATAATTGTGGCAAGCATAATCATCAATCCAAATGTCAGAACCCGATATATCTGCAAAAAATATGCGAGCACTATCTTGGTAGTACTTATTTGCTATCTCAATCGTATCTGAACTTGGATCTAAAATACCATCTATCACTGAATCGACAATGGTATAACATTCGTTGTACAATGTTTTAATACTTCCAGCAATTGGAAAAACATTTAAATCATTAATAAAAACATCAAAACCAGTGGTAAAAGAAGTCCTTACTTTATTCACCACAGTATCATTGACTATATAGACAGTATCTCTGTAGGCAGAATCGCACAAAACAGTTGTTGAAGGAAGCGGGGTTGAATTTGCTACTTCAATCAAATAATAATATAAACTTGAAGTCACATTGGGACCATTGTATGCCGCTGTATATTTCACCCATTTATTGGTTGAAAAATCATCAAAAACAGGCAAGGTTAAATTGTTATAATTAAACCTGAACGTACTGTCCAAATCATTACCCGCTTTCAATTCAAAAGCCGGCATTATATCCACATTATAAGTTAAAGGGGCAAGCGTTTCTTGTCCAAAACATAATAGTGGCAATAAAAAACTGAGTAGTAGTCCTTTTTTAATCATAATGTTAT
>CBDUKB010000072.1:0-13471 GCA_965367695.1 uncultured Putridiphycobacter sp. | reverse complement strand
CTGCTTAAGTGTCCAAGTAGAACATTTTTCAATTTTCCAAATTTAACTGCATTTTGTTGCAGGTCAAAAATCATGTCGACCAAGCTTTTTAAGTGAGAGTATTTTAAGGGATATCCCATTGTAATATTTGCTTTTTCTATGCTTGCTGGCAAAGAGCGACTTAATGGAATGAGTAGTGATTCATCAGCCAACACTATGGCGGTATTATTCATCTCTTCGGGAGAAAAATCCTTGAGTATGTGACCGGCGTATTTTGCTTGAGCTACTTGTTGTGCTGTTTCTACAACTTCTATCGTTTTCGCATTCCCGTTAATGTGGTTTGGAACAGGTATTTTATCGGCAAAAATTGGTTTTAATTTACGGTAAAAATGCCCTGCTTCATGTTCCTTGTTATTGACGTAATGTTGGTCTACATCAAAATATACAGTGCCAACTTCTTGTTTTTTTAATGCTGCAATAATATCTTGTTCCGATTGTGAAAAGGCATTGAATCCAATGAAGTAATAATGTTTAAATGAAGTGGGTTTAATTAACTCACATTTTTGAGCAAATTGTTGGTATGCCTTCCCTTGATAGGTGGCATTCATTGTTTGTAACTTTTCATTCAAATTTTTATAGTACATGGGTAATTTATCCCACAAATTCATAAAATCTATTTGTCCGCTATGCAGTTCTTCAGTGTCAAAACTCCACTCGTCAATTTCCTTCATGTTTTGTAAGTCCCTAAATATTTCTTTAGGCGCTATTCTATACCGATCTATTTCATCAAAATCATTTAAAATAATTGAAGCCCATTTTAAAAATTCATCAAAGGGCTCAGATTTGGCTTTTTCATAGTTCACGTAAACCTGATAAAAAACGAATAGCAATTCGGTTTGATTCAAAATTCTTTCACTGGTTTCAGCATCTATCCATTCGTTAATTGTAATTATTTTAGGCGCGAAAAAAGGCTGTTTGATTGCTTTAGATAAATACTGTTGAATATAAATTGCGGCCCTTTTATTGGGGATGATAATGGCTATTTGATCAATTTCATTGGGGTGACGTTGATAAATATCGAGGGTAGTTTCTTCTAAAAAGCTTTTCATAATGGAAGGTTAAAGATAAGTGATAAATAGGGGAATAGGGGCATTAAAAATTAGTTTTATTGAAAATATTTTAAAAATAATTCCGAGAATTTAATCAAAAATAAAAATCTTTGACTATTTTTGTGTCAACAATTGATTAAATATTCGGCATGACAAATTTAACAGTAGGAGACAAGGCACCAAATTTTAAAGGTGTCGATCAAAATGGGGCGAGTATCGCCTTGAATGATTTTAAAGGGAAAAGATTGGTTTTATATTTTTACCCAAAGGATTTAACACCGGGTTGTACTACACAATCATGTAACTTAAGAGATAATTATGCAGACTTGAAGAAGGCTGGTTTTGAAGTTGTGGGTGTGAGTGCAGATGATGAAGCAAAGCATTTAAAATTTATTGCCAAGCATGAGTTGCCTTTTAGGTTGATTGCAGATATCGATAAAAAAGTCATTAATGACTATGGTATTTGGGGACCCAAAAAATTTATGGGCAAGGAATACGACGGCATTCACCGAACCACTTTTGTAATTGATGGTAAAGGTGTAATTGAAGCGGTAATTCCAAAAGTAAAAACCAAGGACCATGCGGCACAAATTTTATCAGTTTTAGGAGAAAATTAAATAAAAAAGGAAACTTTTTTAAGTACGTAAATAGTTTACGTTCTACACAGGTTTCTTTGTATTAAAATTAAACATTATGGCAGAAGTAAAAGAAGTAAACAAAGAAAAATTGAAAGCGTTACAATTAACGCTAGATAAATTAGAAAAGACATACGGTAAAGGTTCCGTAATGAAACTAGGCGACAGCGCCATTGAGGATATTGACGTCATACCGTCGGGTTCTTTAACATTGGATTTAGCCTTAGGAGTAAAAGGATATCCAAAAGGTAGGGTTGTTGAAATTTACGGTCCTGAATCTTCGGGTAAAACAACATTGGCAATCCACGCCATTGCGGAAGCTCAAAAACAAGGAGGTATCGCTGCTTTTATTGATGCAGAGCATGCCTTTGATCAATTTTATGCAAAAAGCTTAGGAGTAGATGTTGAAAACTTACTGATTTCTCAACCAGATAATGGAGAGCAAGCATTAGAAATTGCTGATAACTTGATTCGTTCGGGTGCTATCGATATCATTGTAATTGATTCTGTTGCAGCATTGACGCCTAAAGCTGAAATTGAAGGTGAAATGGGTGATTCTCAAATGGGCTTACAGGCAAGATTGATGTCTAAAGCATTGAGAAAACTAACATCCTCTATTAATAAAGCAAACACTACTTGTATTTTTATAAACCAATTGCGTGAAAAAATTGGTGTGATGTTCGGAAATCCTGAAACGACTACAGGGGGGAATGCTTTGAAATTTTATTCTTCTATTAGACTAGATATTCGTCGTTCAAGCCAAATTAAAGAAGGTGATGAAGTGATTGGGAACAGAACGAAAGTAAAAGTGGTTAAAAATAAAGTAGCGCCACCTTTTAGAAAAGCTGAATTTGACATCATGTATGGAAAAGGAATTTCAAAAACTGGAGAAATATTAGACTTGGCTGTCGAAATGGGAATTGTGAAAAAAGCAGGTTCTTGGTTCAGCTATGGTGATACTAAATTAGGACAAGGTCGAGATGCTGTGAAGTTATTAATCGGTGACAATCCTGAGCTAAGTGATGAATTAGAAGCGAAAATAATAGAAGCATTAAACCCAAAAGCGGAAAAGGAAGAACCTGTTTCAGCAAAATAAAATATAACCGTTGGCATTGGGTCCAACAACTTTCGGTTAAAGATTTACTTCATGCCGAAGCAATAAGAAGGAGGTGGTGTATTTATTTATGCCCCTCCTTTTTTATTTAAAATGTTTTCATTGGCAATAAACTAGCACGATTATTGTGCCAGTTAAAGAAACATAGTTTTATATTTGTAAGAGCAGTCTCACTATTAAATCGAATGCGGAAAAGAAATCATTTAAAGTTTATTTTAACATTAACAGTTGGGTTACTGCTATGGCTCACTGGTTACTACCTGTATAATTACAGAGTAGAAAATACATTTTCTTTGAATGATGTGGTAGAATTAGAACGCAAAATTCAAAAAGAAGAAATAAAACTGAATGAGACTTTTAATAATTTCGTTGATCGCATTAGTCTCAAAGAGTCACAAGAAAATTTAGCAATCCATGCTAAAGCGCATAAGGAGGCAACACATTTCGACATATTTATTTACAAAGACAATAAATTATACGTTTGGACTGACAATACGGTCGCCTTACCATTATTTGTTGATAATGATTTTTTAGAGACTAAAATATTGCACTTACCTAATGGTTGGTACTTTTTAAAAAAACGTAAGCGAGCAAATTACATTATATGCTCGGTATTTTTAATCAAACAAGAATTCCCTTATCAAAATAAAGACTTAATAAATGGTTTTTCAGAAAAGTTCAATCAAAACTTAAATGCTACTTTATCAAAACAAGTTGGGAAATATAATGTAACCAATAAAAAGGGGACTTTTTTATTCTCTATTCAACCTACCTTAACATCTCAAACGCATGTCGGTTTTGAAATACTAACTTTTTCCTGTTACCTTATTTCATTTTTTATATTGCTGCAGTTGTTAATTTCCTCGAGTCAAATGCTTTTAATTAGGAAACCAACTTTGCTCATTATTTTCCCCTTAGCAATCATTTTATTGAGAATTTTCTCCATTCAAAATGGATGGTTTGCAAGTTTAGATGAATTTGAAATATTTAATCCAGAATTATTTGCATCATCAGTGCTCATCCCTTCATTAGGTGATTTAATAATCAATGTTTTTATTTTCTATTTTTTGGTAGTTTTCTTGCAAAAAAGGACCAGAAATTGGTTTGTCAAAGGAAATGTAAATCTAAAACTAGCCTTGTTTGTGATTCCATTAGCATTGATAAGTTTTTACGTGGCTTTTCAAATCAACCATATTATTTATGCTTTAGTTTATGATTCAAAAATCAATTTTGATTTAGAACATTTGTTCGAATTGAACATTTATAGTTTTATCAGCATTGGCTTAATTGGTTTTTGTTTCTACACTTATTTTAAACTCATTCAATATTTGGTGAAGCAATTAAAAAAATTGGATTTTGCCTTAAATATTGTTGCCATTTTTTGGTTTTTATGCGCGGCAGCTTTTTGTGTTTTTGATCAAGTCCAATTTGAACATTCCTTGTTGACCTCCTTTTGGCCAGTCATTTTATCCGGTGTACTCTTGTGGTTTGAATACAAAAACACCAAATATAAATTTGTACATGTTATCAGTTTATTGGCATTTGTATCTTTTTATGCCGCTTATATTTTGGAAGATTACAGTAATCATAAAGAAAGAGAAGTTAGAAAAATTTATGCCGAAAAGATTGCTGAAGATGAAGATCCAATTGCTGAATACGAATACGATCAAATCGAAAAAAAACTTAGGCAAGATAAGTTCTTAGAAACTTTTTTAGTTAACGATTTTGTTGAAACTAAATTCACAGATGATATTGAAGGAAAATACTTCAATAAACTCAAGCAAAAATATGATTTAAATTATCATTTGTTCAATGCCAATAAAGATAAAAGAAGTAAACCTGGTGCCATAGCAACTGTTGGTTTTGAGAAGCTTGATTTTATTATTGACCATAGCAGTGTCGCTTCTTCAATTAACCCGCATATATACTTTATTAAAACCAATGTTGACAAATTAAGCTATTTGGTTAATTATCCTATTCGAGAAGAACTCGATACCATTGGGTATTTAGTGGTGGAATTTCGATCAAAAAAGCTACCGAAAGAAATTGGATTACCTTCTGTATTATTGGAAAATGATGGGTTTTCAAATGCAGAATTAAAAAATTATTCCATTGCGAAATACGTGGATGAATTGTTAGTCAGTAACATTGGCGATTATGACTACCCATTTGTGCCCAATTTATGGCATTTAAGTCCAAATAGATTTTCGACGTTAGACGGATATAGCCATTATGTTTATACGCAATATGAAGATAGGATTACAGTAATCTCTAAAAAGAAAAGTACTGTCATTTCTGCTTTTACAACTTTTTCATATTTATTAATATTTTACGGTTTCATTTTGTTAATGATTAATTTTTATAAGTACGTCAATCAGCATAAAATAACCTTTAGTAACTTATCTCTAAATTTTAAATTCCAAAGCGTATTGGTGGGCTTAATTTTGTTGACCTTAATTAGCTTTGGAATTGGGGCTGGGACTTATGTCGTGAAACAATATTATTTAAATTCCCAAGGGTTAATCAAAGAGAAAGCAGGCTCAGTGGAAACGGAGTTGCAACATAAATTTTCAGCTGAGAATGATATAACTAAGGATAAGCCTTATCTAGAGTACTTATTGAAAAAATTTTCAAGGGTATTTGTTACTGATATTAACTTATTTGATTTGAATGGAAGTTTACTGGCTTCATCTCAACCGAAAATTTATTCAAGGGGATTGATTTCTAAGAAAATGAATTCCACAGCTTTTTATGCTTTTGATATTGAAAAGAGAAGTGAATACATTCATGAGGAGAAAATTGGAAAATTAGCATTTCTTTCTGCTTATCGTCCATTTGTGAATGCCAAAGGCGAGTTGTTGGCTTATTTAAATATACAATACATTTCTAAGCAAGATGAACTTGAAAATCAAATCTCTGGGTTCTTATTGGCCATTATCAATATTATGGTGTTAATGCTCGCAATTTCGACCTTAATTGCCATTGTAGTTTCAAACAGGTTGACATCACCTTTAAAATACATTCAAACGAGTTTAAAGGGAATGAAATTGGGAGCTAAAAACAAACCCATTTTTTATAGAGGAAATGATGAAATTGGGGACTTGGTAAAGGAGTATAACCGCAAAGTAAACGAACTAGAAAATTATGCGGAACAACTAGCAAAAAGTGAAAGAGAAAGTGCTTGGAGAGAAATGGCTAAACAAGTGGCGCACGAAATCAAAAATCCGCTAACGCCAATGAAACTGTCGATTCAACACATGAAACGATCCATACAAGTGGCAGATGCAGCTTCGGAGGAAAAATTAAAGCGTGTAACTTCTTCTTTAATTGAGCAAATTGATGCCTTGACCAAAATTGCGAATGAATTCTCAAATTTTGCTAAAATGCCAAAAGCCAATGAAGAATCAATTGACTTGGCTGAAATATTAAAAAGTGTTACGGCTGTTTTTAAGGATGGAGATGAAAATTATGAATTAACCTTTAAAAATGAATTGGATTGTTCACCTATCATTTGGGCAGATAAAAATTTAACATTGAGGGTGTTTAACAATTTAATTAAAAATGCTTTACAAGCTATTCCAGCAGAAAGAGAAGGTAGAGTCGTCATGATTTTGTCAGAAGTTAATGATGAGTATTTAGTGACCATTATCGATAATGGAGTGGGAATTGATGAAGAAGCAAGGGCTAAAATGTTTATACCTTACTTCACCACCAAATCTACAGGAACAGGTCTTGGTCTTGCCATGTCCAAACAAATTATTGAAAATATGAATGGGAAAATATGGTTTGAATCTGAACCTGGTGAAGGAACAAGATTTTTCGTATCTTTCGCAAAAAATCAACGCTAAATGACGACATATAACCTTATCATTGCCGTTTCAACCATTATTATAATTTCATTTATTTTTAATATTGTTGCAAAACGAACAAACATTCCTTCCGTTTTACTATTGATTGGTCTAGGGGTATGTATCAAAGAATTTGGAGCCGAATATTTTGGTGTTTCTACTGATTTTAATCCTGGAATTCTGGAAATTATTGGAAATGTTGGTCTGGTAATGATTGTTTTAGAAGCTGCTTTAGATTTGGATCTGAAAAGAGAAAAGATGGGCATGATAATTCGTTCATTTTTGGTAGCTTTAATTGCTTTAGTCGGATCTTCTTTTGCCATTGCATACATCATTATTTATATGATTCCTGGATCAGCAACGCTCTATCAAGCATTAATTTATGCCATTCCATTGTCCATAATGAGTTCGGCGATTATTATCCCAAGTGTGGGTGGATTAAAAGGTGTTAAAAAGGAATTCATGGTGTATGAAAGTACCTTTTCTGATATTTTAGGTATTATGTTCTTTTATTTCATGTTAGAGGCCGAAGCAGGAGCAACAGCTGGAAAAATAGCATTGGATGTGGGAATAAATATTGGAATTACCATTGTTGTCTCCATTATCTTATCATACTTGCTCGTATATATATTCCAGAAATTAACTTCTCAAGTCAAGCTTTTCTTGGTCATTTCGGTTTTAATGATGCTGTACGCATTAGGTAAAACCTTCCATTTATCCTCCCTTTTAATTATTCTAATTTTTGGGTTGATTTTAAACAATACACATGTGTTTTTTAGAGGAAGATTAAATAAAGTAGTAAATAATGAAAGTGTAAAACCAATTTTGCATGATTTCCATATCCTAACTTTAGAATCTGCATTTGTAATACGAACTTTCTTTTTTGTGTTGTTTGGGATGTATATTACACTAAGTTCTATTGTCGATTGGCGAGTTGCAGTAATTAGTTTATGCATTGTTGGTGCTTTGTATTTGGTTCGATTCATTTTATTGAAATTAATTGTACGAAGAGACATTGTTCCTCAACTGTATATTGCTCCAAGAGGTTTAATTACCATATTATTGTTTTTTGTCATTGATAGTCACGTTGGGAAGGATGGTGTCAATCATTTAAGAATCGAAAATTTTGATACAGGCATATTATTATTTGTGATACTCATTACTAGTTTGGTCATGACATTAGGATTGATAATATACAGAGGTGACAATGTTAAAGATGTGCTTTTAAGTCAAATGCCTGGTATGAAAATCGATAAAAATGAAGACGGTCAAAACGATAACTATAAGGATATAGTAGATCACAATGTGGAAGAACAAGATTTTAACAGCTTCTAAAGTCTATCCCATTCAAATAAGACTACCTTTGCAAACATGAAAAAAATATTATTCAAAAAGCAATTGCTGCTTTTGGTATTGGCTTGTATGAGCTATACTACAATTCATAGTCAAGTTGCTATTAGCGAAAAATACCGACATGATATATTTGACAAAATTGGACATGGTGATAATCTTTTATACACATTCAATGCCATACCAAAAGAATATAGAAAACAAGATTTAACCTTGTATAATGTACATGGAAAAAAACTGACAACAACCTTTTTAGAATCTAAACAAGGATTGGTTTTAGTAGACTGTATTTCCTTGGGAAATAATACCTTATTCTATTTCGATTACAACTATTCTAAAAACATACTTTTAGTGATGTTTGACGTGAATGGAAATGAAATCAGTAGAAAGGATTTTGAATACTTAAAAATTTCTGACCAAGAAATTTTAAAATTAGGTGAAGACAAGTTTTGTTTGGTATCTGGTGTGAAGTTTAAGAAACCAGGGATTAAAGTAGAATGTTTTGACAATAATTTAACTTCGGTGTGGAATTATGAAAAATCAACTGAAGATTCAAAATATTATTTAGAATTAGCAACCGCAAGTAATAATGGAAGTGTAGCCATTTTATATGCAGAAAAGTCAAAAAATCATTTTTTATTGAGCATAGATCCTACTGGCAAAGAAGTTGGAAACACTTTGGTGAAAGAAGATGAAATTCAAAAATTTAAGCCATACCACTTACAGTTTATTGGCAATGAAGAAATTTTATTGGTTGCAGATATGGGTGCTACTAATGATGATGTTTTTAAAGCAATGCCAACTGGAACCAATATTAAGCGATTTAATTTAAAGGGTGAAGAAACCTCAAATGGTTCGATAAACTTTAGTGAAATTCAAGAAAAAATGGGAGATCGATTTGCGGATGGTTCATTATGCTGGAAAATGGGTCCTGCATTAAGGGTTTTAGATGTGGTGATGGTTGATGGAAAGCATACCTTGGTTTGTGAAAGTTATCAAATTAATGAACGCATAGTTTCGGAAGTTGCTACTGCGTCAGCTACACCAATGAATGTAAGTATTGGCGTAATGTCTTTGTTAGATTTGTACTTAATAGAACTTGACAATTTAACCGCTATCAAACGTATTTGGAAACCAACCCGAAACGTAGCTATTAAAGGAGTGACCAGTACATTTAGTATTGGGGATTTTTGTAGTATCATGGATGAAAATGGCATGTTTGGGTACCAATTTATGGATCAAGGAGAATTATTTGTAAGGAGTATAAGCCAAAATTTTGAATATTATAACCACATTTCATTAAAGGATGATTATGACCTGCCAAATAGCAGAACTTATTGGGGTACGGTGGTAAACAAAGATTACCGTGTGAACGGTAGCGAGCAATTATTTGTAAAAAGTGGAATCATGAATGTAAGTGGAATTAACCAAAATGGTTTCATGAAAACCAAAGAAACCATATTACTTTATCACTTACATAATCCAACTGGAGAATTACAATTTACGGTATTAAAACAAAATTAAAATGAAATTATATACTTCAATCATATCAATTATTATCAGTCTTTTTGCATACAGTCAGCAACAAGAAATACCTTATATTAATTCAATTCACAACAAAGGTATTTACAATACGGGAACAGAAGCATATGCTGTGACCTTTTTAGAAAATAGAGGAATTGACCAAAAAGATATTTATCAGATTAGCTTTTTTAATGCTGATTTTGAAAAAATATATTTTGAAATGGATCAAAAAAGTCAATTAATGGAAGTAGCCACTAGAGATGGACAATCTTATATGGTGTTCTTTAATCCAACACTTCAAAATTTAGAGATATTAAAACTTTCTAATACCCGTGAAATTACCCGAAATGTCGCACCAGCTCCCGCTGAAAATGTAATTTTTTCAGGTAATGCGACTCTTGAGATTAATCAAACAGAAAATTTATTCATTTTTAGATCTTATTCTATTTGGGAATTGAATGACAAAAATGAAAGGGTAACCATTGAGTACGGAACTGAAATTCTTGCTTACTCATCAACCCTTCAGTTAATCGGTAATTACAGAATGAAATACAATGTTGTGAACAGGCCAACGATTACTGGTTTTACGCCAATTAAAGAAGGTTTTGTGCTGACAGTAGAAACCAAAGACTATAAAGAAAGAAAATACGATTTAAATCTTCAAATTTTCACCAATGAATTGGTGTTGAGAGGTACTTATGTTTTGACCGAAGATGAAACATTTTTCCCAACTGAAATTATATCTGATAAGAATCAAATTGTAATCGCTGGTTATAGTTTAAAGGGGTCAATTTTTGATTCTAAAGAAGTGGAAGGCCTTTTTGTGAGTAGCATTAACATGGATGGTTCTTTGAAAAACACCAACAAATACAGCTGGGTAATGTTAAAGGAAACATTGAAAGACAATGGTAGAGGAGACTTCATTTTCAATGGGAAAATGAATGTGTTGGTGGAGGAAATCTTGCCAAGTGAAGCGGGTTATCAAATTATCTGCGAAAGCTATTCGAATAATTCAGGAAAAACTGTTGCTGAAATAGCTTTAGGAGGCGCAGACGATAATAGAATGGTTGTTGTATATGATTTCATCATCTTTAACACAAATAATGATGGGAGCCTTAAAGAGGTAACCATCCTTGAAAAAGAACCAATGAATATTGAAGTAGGAGCAGGAAGAATGAGTAAATCTTCTAGGATTGAATTTGCTTATTTTATGAAAAAATACAATGCTTTCCCTTACCGAGAAGTACGTAATGAGGTAATTACTTTTGTGAATTATAAGAATAAAATCGGTTATTTATCTAAATTAGATATGAATACTGGTGTTGTTACTCAAGGAGATCCAATCATCATTACTCCAATCATTATTGAAGAAACAAATGAAGCGAGCGAAGAATTTATAGCCAATAGTGGGGCCCTAAGTAAATTGGATGGATTGAGTCAAAAGATAGACAATACTACTGGTAAATTAGATGAGTTTGGAAATAAGTTAGAATACGGGATTGAAAAAGTCGATTTGGTTTTTAACCCATGGGGTCAAATTAATACAGGTATGTTTACTTTTGATAATGGAACAAGTTTAGGTTATGTGATTGATCCAATTCGTCACAGTATATTTATAGAGCCAATCAAATAAAGCGTTTTACTTATATAACTTTTAATATCCTTTTCATTTATTTTGAAAAGGATATTATTGTTGAATAATAATTTTCCGTGTAATTTTTTCGTTTGGTGTTTCTAAGGTTAAAAGAAAAATTCCACCCTTGCTTATGGTTCGTATTTTTCGTTCAAAAGTATTTTGACCAACTTTTAAATCCTTCAATATTTTTTCTTCTATTTTTTTCCCGTCTAAAGTATATAAACTCAATTTTACATCAACTTGATCGGTAAGGAAAAAATTGACGATAAAATCACCTTTGTTTGGATTAGGAAAAACTTCCATTTTAAGGGTTCCGTTACTTTGTTCATTTAAGTCATGGATACCCAAGGTAGAATCAGTTAATACATAAACTTTAAATATTTGATTACTCGCAACACTTTCATTACCAGTATTAGTGAAAAATATATTTTTTGCCGTACTGCTAATTCCTCCATATATGTATCCAACCAGGGTACTATCTTGGGTGAAGTTGTCTAGTTTAAATACCTCATTGTTGAAAGTTGGGAGGGATTCTATTGGAATAAATTCTGAACCAGCGCCAAGGTAATTCGGCATTTCAATCGGTAATTTATATTCAGCTAAATTACCATTATTGTCTCTAGTTACTCTTGCAATGGTTTTTACAAATGGCACCTCATTGTCTTGAACTAATGTACCGTTATTATCATAGTATTGAGCAATACCACCAAAAAAGACTGTGTGCATTTCGTTGTTTAATGAGGAATACAAAGGTAGTACGGCGCAATGATAGTGATTATAATATTGGGTGAAATTATTATCCACAGCATGACTAACACTGTCAATAGTAACAGATGTTAAGAATGGTAAATCTACAGTTGGTTGAAATACACCAGAAAAAGCGGTAATTCCTTCTTCACCAGTTGGTAGAAGTTGTGACACTACATTATAATCACGTCTGTGTAAATTTGCTGCATCAGTAATGGTGGGTAGGTGAGTGACTGTTATATTTGTTCCATCATCAATTATGTTGAATTTACGAATTGCATCTGTATAAGTCTGCGTATAGGTAGGTTGTCCCATTGGGTTGTAATCCCCATCAAATTTTTGACCACCAACTAGATAAAAGGTATTATTAATCACTGATAAGTGCCCCCCTGTGACGGCAAAATCGGGATGTGAAATTTGTCTGAATTCACTGCTAAATGAAGTTGAGTTAATCACAGCGTTAATTACATTCGGTACATGAATTGCGGTTAAATTATCGAATGTTATTTTTTCATCTATTGAAGCATGATAACCATAGCCACCTATGATATATAAATAATCACCCCTTTGATGAAATTCCATGTTGGTTGCACTTAATTGTTCTTGTAAACCTGTTGATAAACTTGTTAATGGTGCCGACCAAGTTTGGCCAGCTATTGGATCAACAACAATAATTTGATTATTGTTTCCCGCGACATCAAATGCTGCCCATGGTTGTCGGCGGTGTAGCCCATCCAAACGACCACCAATTATTAACCATTTTCCATCATGTTGACCAAATGAAAATGCTTGAAGTCCGCCTAAATTTGGAATGGTCATAGGTTCAATATAGATATGAAATGGAGCGGTTTGACTATATAAGTTTGAACTCAAGATTAAAAACAAGAAAATGGATAAAAATTTATTTTTCATAAAAGTGCATTTTGTATAAAGTTATATGAAGGCTTGCAAACAAACTGTGTGAAATATCACATTTGAATATGATTTAATAACCTCATTCAATTTTTAACCACATGGATTTATAGATTAAAAAGCCGATTGTCTTTTAAGTTTTATCAAATTTATATAGAATTTTATGTGAAAAGTAAAATAAATTGAAGCACTTTAATTTATTTACACATATGCTAATCGACAGTAAATTAAACAAAAAAACATTTATAACCGTTTACAAACGACTAATATTCGTTTACAAATGTTTAATATACGAATCGTATTTTTATTTGTCCTTTACTTTGCAATGTCGAACAAACAATGCATGCTAAAATGTTCTGACAACATAAATTATTACAAACAAGTAGCGCTTTTAAATATACTGCGTTGCACAAAACAAAACATCATGAACAATTTAAGAAACAAAGTACAATTGATCGGAAATTTAGGACAAGCGCCAGAAATTATTTCATTCGATAACGGAAACAAATTAGCAAAATTTACCATTGCAACAAATGAAAGTTACAAGAACGCGAAAGGCGAGAAAATTACGGACACACAGTGGCACAATGTAGTTGCCTGGGGAAAGGTTGCCGAGA
>CBDUKB010000071.1:0-13546 GCA_965367695.1 uncultured Putridiphycobacter sp. | reverse complement strand
TGTATATTATCAACATAATCATTTTCAATTTCAACATCCATCCCATTACTATAAGTTACCTCATTTTCCTTTAAAACGGCTAAAAGCGCATTTCCGTTTTTATTGAATGCTTTATTGTGTAGCTCGCTTTTTTCAGGATGCATGTATACAATTAATTTTAACTTATTTTTTTGGGCAAATCTAATAAAATTTAATAATCCCGGATTTTCTTTAGAATTATCAAATCCTTCAAGATAATCATATTGTTTAAACCCAAATAACTGTGATAACTTTGGTATAATTCCATTAAATAATAAGTCGCCAGTTGCAGTAAGTGGTTGTTTTACTGGCCAAGCGGGTTGAATACCTACAACCTGTCTAAAATGCATGTTATCTGTATAATCATGACTATTAATAAATAAACCTATAATATCACTTTTAAAATCCACTTGGTTAATCATAAACTGATATCCATTTTCGATTCCCCAACTACCTGCAGAAGCTGCATAAACACCTACTGAATCAGCATAATAATTTTCCAAATCAATTTCTAAAACATAAGGTAAAGTTGCTGCTTGATCTATTTCAGTCCCACCATTCAAAACCGAATCACCAATAAAATACGTTTTTTATCATGTTTACTTATTGGTTTAGCCCGCATTCCATAACTATTTGTTTGATAATTATTATGAAAACGAGAAATATTTTGATGCGGCTTTAAAAAGTACTCACAGTTTTTATCAGCCTGATAAAGGGGTTTCTCTCCTAAATCAAACACCAAACGGAGCACAAGTTCTGTTCCAATTAAGATGAATACAGCAAACAATAAAATTTTACTAAATCTCCTTTTTGGCATCATATAACATAAGTGAAATTATTACTAAAAAAATAGAAGTATATGGATTCAACGAAGCTGACAACCAAGGTTCATAGCTAATGGATGTTAGTACAGCTACCATGGTTGGAAAAGCATATTTATTGTCTTTAAAAGCATCAATAAAAAGCCAAAAGAAAGCTGAAAAATAAAGTATCAGGCCGACTAAGCCAGTATTCAACCATAAAATTAAATAAGTATTATGGACCCCACCTTCATGCCCTAATTTACTCAATGTATTAAAGTTTTTACGCATAAAGTATTCATCATACCCTAATCCTTTTCCTAAAATTAATGCCGTTCTCTGAATTTCAACCCAAGCAAATCTCCATGCAATAAATCTCCCTGAGCCCTCATCTATTGACTCTAATCTCAAAGTGGAGCCCAGTCCAATCGAAGCCAAAATATTGAGCACAAAATTTAATATTTCATCAAAGTAAACCAACAATACCAATACTAAGAATACGGTAAATGGTTTTGAATAATTGAATCCAAACTTGATAATTTCAAAAAACAAAATGGACAACAAGGCATTTCTAGAACCTGAAAACCAAACAAATGTATATGTTATGGCTAAATATGTAAGTATATCAGCTCTTGTAAAATAACTCCGATACTTACCGGAGGTAATTCTAAAGTATAAATGAAATAGAATTAAATAGAGCCCTAAACCATTTGGGTTACCAAATATCCCTCTCCATCTTCCTCCATGGGAAATTCCGACCTCAGGAAAAAAAACTAAAACTGAAATACTGATTAAGTGAATTATAAAAGAAAATGCAACCAAATCGACTAATAATTGAGGGCCGTATCTTTTGTACTCTCCAATAAAAATAGTTGGAATGACATAAAGAAGTATCCCGTAAGAAACAGTTTTTTGAATGGATATATTGGGTACTACCGAAAAAGCAACACATAAAAGTGCGACCAACAAAAAGGGAGTAAATCGGCTTATAATTTTTAAATTTGGAATTAATTGCTGTCGATTAATATAGGTAAGACCACCCATAACTATCAAATAGATAGGCTTTACTACTTTTGCAAAAGCAAAAAGGTCTTCTAAATTATCACCAAGGACTAATAAAAAGAAAAATCCAAACAATGCTTCGTAATATCTTTCCTTTTTAAAAAATAAATATAGGGTAATCAGTATCACAACAAAAGCTGCTGCTGTTGAAAGCATTCCAACAATCGTCCAAAAAGCTAGGATTAATATAAAAGAAATATGTAGTTTAATTGATCTAAACATTTCCAATTTGATTTAATTGATCAAGAAATATTTCCTTTCGCTTTTTTAAAAAATCCAAGTTATTATAGGCATTTATTTTCCAATCTTCTGTGGTTAATACCCCTCTCCATCTTTTTATTTGAAGGGGTATTTCCGCCTCAATTGCATTCATTTTTTTGTAAAAAACTTTTTCAATTACTGCATCAGAAAAATTTGTTTCCAATAAGGAATTCCCTCTTGATTGCAACAATTCAACAAATTCTTTTTGTCTTAACAGTTTTTTATATAAGCGTGCATTAACCGTATTGCTTTTGACAATGGCTTTAAAATAATTTTTATTGACATTTTCAACGCCTGTGTAGGTTAGGCCATAATCTAAATCGTTAAGCATCCATTTCCATTTACCACCAGATACTTGATACCAAATTGCATTGTTATGCAACCAATCACCATTTCCATAAAAAGTTTCCAATAAAATATAATCAACAAAAGAATTCATATCAATTCGATCACAAATCACTGAGTAAGAATTTTCTTCATCTACTAAATTCACAAATTCTTTTCGCTTTTTCTTTTCTCCATCTTTTACAGTTGCATGACCACCTTCTAGAATAGTTATTTCTTCAGGCTTCGCGTTTTCATATTCTCCAATAAAAAAGGTTGAAATCCTTTCTCTTAAATTATAAAGTCCCCAATAATTCCCATTTATATATACCACACAAGCTTTGCTTTTTTGAACAAGCACTGCAGTATTTTTTGCTAATTCATGCATTAAAGCATCAGCAAATAAAGTTTTGGTATTATCATTCCCACCCGAACGAATAACAAGTGATTCATACTTTTTTAGTCCTTTTTTTCCAAAAAACTTATATTTAAACAAACTCGATCCAAACGCTTTATTGATTTTTAATTTAAAAGATTTTTGTGGAAACGCCCTTGTTGCATTGCCGCTAATTTGAAAATCACATGTATTTTCGTAAACAATTTTATCCTTTTTTATCCATTGAAAAATAGCTTTGCGTTTGCTCTCTTCTCCCCTTCTCTTATAGTTTGCATTTTTCTCCCAAAATGGCTTATAAAAACCTGACTCAATCCAAGCATCATGACCTAAAACCATTATTCCTTGCTGATCTGAAAACAAACCATCTTCAGCACTTATAATATTTAAGATAGGCAAAGAATGGTTTTTTTTATTCGAAAATAATACCGCAAATTCTTCAATGAAAATCGCTTGTTTTTCATGTCTTCCTTTCACCAATACAGTAGGTAATTCAGGCAACTTTGCTTCAATGGGAAGTGAACGTTGAGATAATGCATAATGAAATAAATTATTCCGAAATAAATTTTCTGGTCTCAAGGTATCGAATGAAAAGTAGGTATCCCCACCATCAAAAGAATATTCGAGTTTGAAACTTGGGTCATAACTGTAAACCCTGTTATTGTTAAAGGTTGGCAAATGGACAAGATTCTTAAAATCTTGAAACTGTTTTAAACCCTCATTTTTTTCTGCAACAAAATTATTTTTTATAGAAGGGAAAAGTAACAATAGCAAAAGTATTGCTATTGAATAAAATAAAAAGGAATAATTTAGCTTATGCAGTAACTTCTTCATCTTTACCTTTTGTTCCCAACCACAATAACAAGCATACTAATAAAAAAAGCACCAAGGTTAAAACAACATTTGCAGTTCCAATTCCTATACCTATTAAACCAATCATTAATTTTAAAAAAGAAGAGCGGTTTAGGTCGTTTTTTCCATTTTTTGCCCAAAGTATTATGGCCAGTGATAAAATTGCAAAGGGGACAGAATATTTAGCAACAGCCGCAATAAAAGCAAAAACGATTCCTATAATTGTTAAAGAAGTTGAAATCGGTTCATTAGATTTTCTTTTCCATATAAATTGAAAAACATGCACCAATAATCCTGTTAATATCAATTGAAATATAAAAAATGGAATTTCTCTGCTTGAAAAACCATTTAAACTATTAATAAAAATATCCTGTAACATAAATATAAATTAAAATGATTGTTTTGATTTGTCTAGTAAACGGAGTAAGTATTGTCCGTATTGATTTTTTTCTAAAGGCGTTGCAAGTTTTAATAAAGCAGTATCACTGATGTAACCTTTTCTATAAACAATCTCTTCGAGACAAGCAATTTTTAATCCTTGCCTTTGTTCAATTGAAGCAATGAAGTTTGATGCTTGCATGAGTGATTCATGTGTGCCCGTATCTAACCATGCCATACCCCTGCCTAATAATTCGGTATTTAAGGAACCTTCTTCCAAATAGCATTTATTCAAATCTGTAATTTCTAGTTCTCCTCTTTTAGAAGGCTTTAAAGTCTTGGCCTTTGACACTACGGTATTGTCATAAAAATATAAACCTGTTACGGCATAATTCGATTTGGGAACAGCAGGCTTTTCTTCCAACCCAACTACTTTCCGATCTTCATCAAATTCAACTACGCCGTATCGTTCAGGATCATTTACATAATATCCAAAAACCGTTGCTCCTCGAGTTATTTTTGCTGCTTTTTCTAAAATTTTTGGCAATCCATATCCATAAAAGATATTGTCACCCAAAACCAAACAAACGGAATCATCTCCAATAAATTCTTCTCCCAAAATAAATGCCTGAGCTAAACCATCAGGTGAAGGTTGTTCTTTGTAAGAAATTGAGATTCCCAAATGATTCCCATTTCCAAACAAATCTTGAAATGTACCAATATCTCTTGGCGTAGAAATGATTAATATATCCTTGATATTTGCCAACAGTAAAACCGACAAAGGATAATAAATCATTGGCTTATCATAAATTGGCAATATTTGTTTTGATACTGATTGTGTTAATGGATACAATCGAGTACCAGAACCACCAGCTAAAATTATTCCTTTCATAAGTCCAATAGTATTAATTAATCAACGCATGCAAAGGTGGCAATTTTTTAACGTTTATCCATGATAAACTATTTCAAAATCACAGATTAATTTCAACTGAAATAGGTTTATGATCAGAAAAATATACATCATGTGTTATAAAATTGACAGGTTGTAGTTTGGGAGAATGAAAAATATAGTCAATTCTGTTAGATGGAACTTTACCAATATAGGTTGTCCCCACACCTGTTCCAACCCCTACAAATGAATCATTTAATTTTTTTCTAACTTGTCGATAAGCATAAGAAACAGGCGTATCGTTCATGTCTATACAAAAAACAACTGGATAGGGAGAATCCTTCACACTTTCCATTATTTTTTCAATTTGAGTCGCTCTTTTTTCATAAGCTACTTTTAATCTTGTCAGAATCCTTTGCTCTTTTGGTCCTCTTTGGTATATTTTACCGGCTTCATTATCACCAAAAAAAGCGTAATCCTTATCTTGAAATCTAATAGAGCCGACATGTCCATTAAAAACGCGAATGGTATCTCTACCTTTTACGATATCTGAAAAAATGCAAAAATTATTAGGATCATTATCAAAACTAATTTCTTTTTTGTTGACAATCGGAAATTTTGAAAAGGTAGCTACTCCAAAATATTGTTCATCATGCAATTTATGCGTATATCTTTCTTGATAGAATTCCAATGCCAATAGCTTAACTAATGAATCTCTGGTCACAAAATCAGGACTTTTTTCTTGGTGATAAAACTCTTGAAAACATAGAATATCTGCATCTTCTTTTTTTAAAAAAGAAAATATCCCATCCCTACTTTTAATTTTATTTGCTTTATCGTACAAATTAAAAATACGCACGTTGTATGACATAACTTTTAGTGAACGTGAATTGATTGCAGGAGAAAACATATTGATTGGAAAAAAATTCTGTAGGTGATTCCAGCCCAGTCCAATAATCAATAAATTAAATAGCACATATTTTCTATTATACCATATCCAGAAGAAAGTAAATAGCAAGGTAAGTAATAATAAAACTGGATATCCTAAACCTAAAAAATATAAATAAGGAAAAAAATTGGGGGAAAAATGCGTCGATAAATAAGCGCCTATCATTCCTAGTCCAATCAGGACGTTTAGAAAAAATAAAAACTTTAATCCAAAGCTAGTTTTTACTTTGTTTTTACTTTTTTTCATTACTAAACTTGAATAAAAACTCTTTTTCTGCTTTTGAAATGCTATCGTAACCTCCTTTTGAAATTTTATCTAGAATTGCATTGATTTTTTCTTGTTGTTCATTTTTAGAATCACGGTATTGGTCGTCATTCATTTTACGATAATCTTTGTTTTTATATACCTTCAGTTTAGGCTTAGGTTTAAAAATATGCTTCCAACTTAAATTAAAATACCATTTTTCAAAACGATTCATAAATTGGGTGCTTTTTTCAACGCCAATCACAGAAATAATTCCAAACAAGGCACCGCCAAGATGCGCAAAATGTGCCACCCCATCTGGCTTTGTAAGTGCCGCAAAATCACCAATCAAAAAGAAAGCAGTTAAAACCCAAAATGGAATATTAATTCCGAAAATTAAGCGAACATTTAAGGTAGGACGGTAAAATAAAATTGCACCAAAAAAAGCATACACCGCCCCCGAAGCTCCAATGACACCCATGGGGTTAAACTGCATATATAATGGAAATATGTCATAGGAAAGTACATGTAATAAATTTCCTGCAATCCCCCCTAAAATATAGGTCAAAAATAATTTTCTTTCCGAGAAAAAAGTTAGAAAAATGCTTCCTACAAAATAAAGCATGATCATGTTAAATAGCAAATGGAATATATCAGCATGCATAAACAAGCTGGTCACAATTGCCCAAGGTTGAAATAATAAGTCTGATAATTCTCCAGGCATTGAAAGCACATTTCCTATCCAAGTATAAATACTGGGCGACTGAAACAATTCGGCGAAAACAAAAATCAATTTGAGCCCTATAAAAACCAACACATTAACAATGATTAAAGTTTTTAAGCTTCCACCATTTTTAAACTCATACTTAATTCTATCCAATAGGTTCATAGGAAGCATTACTTAATAAAAAGAATCTTTTTTTCTCTGCCAAATTTTGACTAAGATAAATCCGAATAACATACCACCTAAGTGTGCAAAATGGGCAACACTGTCACCTGGATTATTTTGAAAACCACTATATAAAGCAATGGCACCTAGTCCAATTGCCATCCATTTGGCCTTAATAGGAATAGGTGGAAACAATAACATGAATTCGGTATTTGGAAAAAGCAAGGCGAAGGCCGTTAATAAACCGTATACTGCACCAGAAGCCCCCAAAGAAGTCCCTAGGTAAATCCTAGAAACGGCATCATAACCAGGTAAGTTTGGCTCTATCCTATATTGAATTCTGTCGCCCACAATTTCGACATTAAAAATATCGATTGATGGAAAAAACTCACCAGTTAAATTATAAATTTCAAAAGCTTGTACGGCTCCATATAAAAACGCCGCTCCAAGGGCAGTTATCAAATAAAAGAGCAAGTATCTTTTTTCTCCCCACACTCTTTCAAGGTGACTCCCAATGATGACCAAAGCAAACATATTGAAAAATATGTGCATCAAGTTGGCATGCATAAAAAAGTGCGTTACTATTTGATATGGCTTGAAATAAGGAGAGGAAGGATAATGCATTCCTAACAGATCTTTCAAATCAATTCCTTTGGCTTGGAATAAAAAAGTAGCGACAAAAAAAATCACATTAATAATTAATAGATTTTTTGTTACAGTTGGGATATTTTTAAATAAGTTTTGAAACATTTAGTTGAATTTTTTTTGAATATCTTCCATATTGTATGTGACCATCACAGGTTTTCCATGTGGCGAAACAAGGTAGTTTTCGCAGGCGAATAATTCGTCTACAATGTGTTGCATTTGTTCTAACCCCAATTTTGTTCCACCTTTTATTGCAGATGCACTGGCAATTGACATTAAAACCAAGTCAATAATACTCACATCATTTTTTTGTTCAGAATTTTTATATGCAGCAGCAATGTCTTCAATGATTCCTTTTAAGTTGTAACCGCTTAATTCTGCAGGTGCTCCTTTAATGAGCATTTTTTTTCCATCAACCCAATCAAAATCAAATCCAATAGCTTTTAAATCATCCCCAATTTCGTGTAAAAAAACAAAATCCGAAGCTGAAATTTCGAATTCTTCAGGAAATAATAATTGCTGACATTTTCTGGCAGATGATTCCCATTCTTGTAATAATTTATTGTATAAAATTCTTGCATGGGCTCGAAATTGATCAATTAAAATAAAACCATTTTTAATAGTGGTTAAAATATATTTTGTATGAATTTGATATGGCGCTTTCGTCGTACTTTGAAACTCCTTATCTATTTTCGAGGGAATGACAATATTTTCGGTATTGATATCCGCTTCGTGAGATGCCGTATTTTTAGTGTTGTGGTAATAATTTTCCCAATCGGCTGGATTTGGTTGTACTGCAGAATTTTGACTGCCCTTAAATGTACTACCGCCTCCCCCACTTGACTTCGTTGTAGAATGAAAAGGGTTAAATGTCGGATCAACTTTCACCGTTGGTTGCGCCACAATTTCTCCTAATTTAGGTGAAGGGGTATCAAAAGTTTGCTCCAAATCAAAATCTATACTTGGAGAAATATTGTATTGTCCAATTGCTTGTTTGACAGCTGAACGAAGAATGGCATAAATTTCTTTGTTATTTTCGAATTTAATTTCTGTTTTTGTTGGATGAACATTGACGTCAATTGATTCAGTAGGAACAGTAAAATATAAAAAATAAGCTGGATATTTTTTAGTAGAAATCATACCTTCAAAAGCAGATTGAATGGCGTGTCCAAAGTACTTATCTTTAAAGTAGCGATTATTGACAAAAAGGTACATTTGATCACGGGAACTCCTTGCAAATTCAGGTTTTACAATGAATCCTGAGACAGAAAAAATATCTGTTGTTTCTTGCACAGGAACCAGCCTGGCATTGTAATTCTTTCCAAATGCTTGTACAATTCTCTGTCTCAAACCAGCAGGTGGGAAATTATAAATTTCATCACCGTTATTATGAAATGTAAATTGAACTTCGGGATGCACTAAAGACACCCTTAAAAATTCGTTTAATACATGTTTATATTCTGTGATATTTGAGCCTAAAAAGTTTCTTCGTGCAGGAATATTGAAAAATAAATTTTTTACAGAAATGTTAGTCCCTTTATTAGTTTGAATCGGTTCTTGTGACTTTATTTTTGAACCTTCAATACAAATTTGAGTTCCCAATTCTTCATCATGCAACCTGGTTTTCAACTCAACATGCGCGATAGCCGCCACTGAAGCCAATGCTTCACCTCTAAACCCCTTTGTTTGTAAATGAAACAAATCGTCCGCATTCGCTATTTTAGAAGTGGCATGCCTTTCAAAACTCATTCTTGCATCAGTTGCCGACATACCAGAACCATTATCAATTACTTGAATCAAGGTTTTCCCCCCATCCTTAACGATTAAATTAATGCATGTTGCGCCAGCATCAATCGAATTCTCAATTAATTCTTTTACTGCTGAAGCAGGTCGTTGAACAACCTCACCAGCTGCAATTTGATTGGCTATGTGATTGGGTAATAATTTGATTAAATCAGACATTTATTTTGATGATGGTAAAAGGGACCCAACATTGTCGAGCCCGATAAAGATGTAGTAAAATAAAGCCAAAATTAATACCAAAATTATGATTAATCGTAAATTTGATTTAAATGTTTGGGATTTATAGTGCCCTTTTCCCCAATTATCTTCTAATTCACTTCTAAATTTAATAGAACGAACCCTATCTTCTGTTTTGTTTTCACCAGAATACAATTCTATCTTTTTTTGCAAACGTTCTTTACGCTCGTCATAATACCTCGGATGAAAATTAAATTCCCTGGTCCGACTCGGCATTTTAAATAAAGACATTCTATTCCAATTCATATCACAAGTTCGGGATGAAACACAAAGATAATTTAATTGTCCATAAATAAAAAATCTAAGCCCTGTTAAAAAATGTTATGATTACGCTTTCAATATTACTTGGTTTGGTAAAATAAACATTCTTAATAATCACATCAATTAGGCTATTCATTTTTATTTTTTTCTTAAAGAATTAAACTGAAAATTGTGTACAAGTTTTTAAGGTTGGCAGGATTTGTGCAAGCTTGTAATTTAACTTTGTAAATTCTAAAATCAATTCAAATGACCTTGTTAAAAGTCAACTATAAATTAATAACAATCTTTCTTATTGGAATAAGTTTTGTGGTGTTTGCAAAAATAAACCAAAATGCAAGTATTCACACAACTTCCTCCTTGAATATTGAGCCTGCTTTTACAACTAACCCAAACAAGTGGGCCGACTCTGTTTTTGCTACTTTAACAGAGGCTGAAAGAATTGCGCAACTTTTTATGGTTGCAGCTTATTCAAACAAGGGGGTAGCGCATGAAAACGAAATTAAAAAATTAGTTGAGCAATATAAAATTGGTGGTTTAATCTTTTTTAAAGGTACCCCAACTGTTCAAGCAAATTTAACAAACACCTACCAAAACTTAGCGAAAACACCTTTAATGATTGGAATTGATGGAGAATGGGGTGTGTCAATGCGCTTAGATTCAACGACCATTTATCCAAGACAAATGATGTTAGGAGCCATTCAAAACGATCAATTAATTTATGAAATGGGTCAACAAATAGGTGAACAATGTAAAACCTTAGGTATTCATGTCAATTTTGCCCCAGTAATTGATGTAAATAATAATGCTAACAACCCCGTAATCAATAATCGTTCATTTGGTGAACAAAAAGAAAACGTGACCAAATTAGGATTGGCATACATGAACGGTTTACAAGACAATAATGTATTAGCCTGTGGAAAACACTTTCCTGGTCATGGAGACACCGATACAGATTCACATAAAGCCTTACCAATTATATCGCATGATATTCAACGATTAGACAGCATAGAGCTATACCCATTTAAAAAACTTATCAATGCAGGGTTAGCCAGCATGATGGTTGCACATTTGTATATTCCAGCATACGATAACACGCCGAACCAAGCATCTACTTTATCTCCAAAAATTGTAAATGGTCTATTAAAAGATAGCTTGGGTTTCAAAGGCTTGATTTTTACTGATGCATTAAACATGAATGGCGTGTCAAAATATTATCAACCTGGTGAAGTTGATGTGAAAGCAATTTTAGCAGGCAATGATGTATTACTGTTTCCTTTAGATGTACCTGTTGCTATTCAAGCCATTCAATCGTCTATTTTAAAAGGAGAAATTAAACAAAGTGACGTGAACGCTTCTTGCTTAAAAATATTAAAAGCAAAAGCTTGGGCTGGTTTAGATAAATACAAAAAGATTCGAACTAAAAATTTAATCGCAACATTAAACCCAAGCAAAAATGAAGTTTTAAATAGAAAATTAGCGGACGAATCCATCACTTTGATCCAAAACCTAAACAATACCCTACCAATTAAAAGATTGGACACCTTAAAAATGGTGTATTTAAATATTGGAGGAACTGGAGAGAATCATTTTTACCAATCCATGAATAACTATTACCCAATTCCTGAAATAAAAATACCCCGTTCCTTGTCAAGTATCGAAGAAGACAAATTATTTGAAAAACTCGCCCAATACGATCAAATTATCATTGGATTCCACCGAACCAATAACAATCCCAAAAGAAACTTTGGAATCACTTTACAAGCAGTTGATATCCACAATAAATTGGCAGCAACAAAAAAGGTGACTACAGTTATTTTTGGGAATCCTTACGTATTAAAAAGTTTTAAAGACCAATCAAATACAGCAGCAATTGTAGTCGCATATCAAGACAATGAGTTTACACAAAAGTCAGCTGGAGAATTATTGTTCGGAGGAATTGTACCAAAAGGAAAACTTCCAGTTACTGCCAACAATCAGTTTACAGCTGGTATGGGCTTAAGCTATGAAAAAACAACACGATTACACTTTACAAATCCTGAAGACTTAGGGATTGGCGCAGACAAAATAAGAGCCATTGATGCCATAGCGAAAAGAGGAATTGAACTAGGTGCTTACCCAGGCTGTCAAATATTGGCGATAAAAAAAGGAGCTGTGTTTTACAATAAGTCATTTGGGTACCACAGGTATGACAAAAAAGAAAAGGTAAAAAATAGCGATTTATTCGACTTAGCATCCATTACAAAGATTGCTGCAACCACTTATTCATTAATGCGCTTAACGGCAGAGGGAAAAATTGATATCAATAAAACCTTAGGCGATTATTTACCAGAAATAGTTGATTCAACACCATACCAAAACACAGTACTTCGAGAAATGTTAGCACATCAAGCTGGATTCGTTTCTTGGATTCCATTTTATTATCGGACTTTAAAAAATGGGGCCCCAGACCCTCAATATTACAGTCAGACCAAAAGTGAAAAATTTAGTGTGAAGGTAGATGACAATTTATTTATCACACCTATTTACCGAGATTCGATATTTGCTAGAATTACCGGCACATCTTTAAGGAGAAAACGATATAAATATTCAGATATTGGCTACTACTTTTTAAAGGAAATAATTGAAAAACAAAGTAAAACCACTTTAAATCATTATGTGGATTCGGTTTTTTACAAACCTATGGGCTTGAACCGCATCACTTATCTTCCACTTGAAAAGTTTAAGAAAAATGAAATTACCCCTACCGAAAATGACACTATTTTCAGACATAATTTAATCTGGGGAAATGTACACGACCCGGGTGCTGCAATGATTGGTGGTGTAGGTGGTCATGCTGGGCTATTTTCTAATGCACTCGATCTTGGTGTTTTAATGTACACGCTTATCAATGATGGGAAATATGGTGGAGAACAAGTGTTATCTAAACAAGTGATTGATGACTTTACAAGATGTCAATTTTGTCCTTCTAACAGGAGGGGAGCTGGCTTTGATAAACCAGTTTTATCCTTAGAGGGTGGACCAACATGTAATCAAGTTTCCTTATCGAGTTTTGGACATTCAGGCTTTACGGGGACTATCACTTGGGCAGATCCAGAAAATGAAATCGTTTATGTATTTCTCTCTAATCGCGTTTATCCCGACGCCAACAATTGGTTGATAACTAAAGAAAATATTAGAACAGATATCCAAGACGCTATTTACAACGCGGTGAAGTGATAGGAATTCAAAATAATGGAATAAAAAAATCAAAAAAAAGTTAAAATATCCTTCTCCTCATAAAATTCCAATGTATTTTTACACTTAGATATGAAAATAGGAATTGTACTCTATCCGACTTACGGAGGAAGTGGCATTGTAGCTACAGAATTAGGAAAAGAACTGGCAAAAAAGGGACATGAAGTTCATTTTATAACTTATGCGCAACCTGTAAGATTAGATATTTATCAAGCAAATATTTTTTACCACGAAGTTGCTATTTTTGACTATCCTCTATTCGATTATCAACCATATGAACTGGCATTAACTAGTAAGTTGGTGGATG
>CBDUKB010000070.1:0-13637 GCA_965367695.1 uncultured Putridiphycobacter sp. | reverse complement strand
ATTCGTTTACATTTAAGCGACCATCAGAAGCAACTTCTCCTGTTAAATTGGCTATTACATCAACATTGTCTAATAAGAGTGACCTAATTTTTAAAGCAGCAGAATCGGGAAAGGACTTTGCATACCCAATAAAACTATTGCATGGAACTGAATATAAAAGCGCCACTGCACCTGCCACACATGGGGTAGCAAAGGAAGTTCCACTGGTTGAATTATAGGTGTTTCCTGAATTACTTAAAAAAACTGAACTACCAGGGGCTGCTAAGTCTACGTGAATAGGTCCATATCCTGAGCCTGCTCTTTGGTCAGCACTGTTAGTCATGGTTACACCAATTAAATAATCACTTGGACAAGTGGTTGGTAAATCGCCAACTATGTCAACATTTACATTTGAATTTGAAGTTGCACCAATATTGATGATTCCTACCGCACCCAAACTATCGTACATGGCACACCAAAGTGGTGAATTAGCAGGGTCACCATTGTTAATCCCCCATGAGGCATTGGTTGCAACTACAAAGGCACCGTCGCTTCCATTGGAGTTATTGTATTTTTTTCGCATTGCCAAGGGATAAGTATAGGCTGCTATTACTGATGCTTCATTCGAAGCTTGTTGACCTTCTACCACCATCATTTTTACTTGATGATTGACGCCAGAAATTCCAAGAGAATTATTACCCACCGCTCCAATCATACCGGCTACTCGGGTACCATGACTACCAGCAGAAATGACATCTGTATTTGATTGGATGTTCCAACCATTAAAATCGTCCACATATCCATTGTTGTCATCATCTATTCCATTGTTTGGAATTTCCGCATAATTTCTCCAAATGTTATCTTTTAAATCTTCGTGATTAATATCTACACCACCTCCTTCAATAATACAAACTACAATGGTGTCAATGTGTGCTGTTACACCACCAGTTGTGATGTCCCAAGCTTCAGCTGCATCAATATCTGCATCTATTGTTCCGCCACTTTGACCAGTGTTATTTAGATGCCATTGACTCCCAAACTGTGTATCGTTGGGTATGGTCACCCTATGAGTGATATAATGATTTTTTTGAATGCCTGTCACACCGGGTATTCGATTTATAGCAGTAATCAATTTGTCAATGTTCACTGTTGAATTGAAATCTAACTGGTAAATACGCATGATAGTGGACAGTGTGGTTAGATTCGAAATTTCAATAGCGGTTTCGGAATTGATTTTTTCTATTACTTCCCTCACTTCAACAGCAGGATCTATTTGAATCAATAGTTGATTCGGTACAAAGTCTTGACTGTAACTTGTCAATGAACCAAAGCCTAACAAGCAAAGAATAAGTAGTTTCATATATTACAAAATTATCACTTTTAATGATGAAAACAACATGAATAATTTAAAAAGTATAGATTAATGATTTACTGGCACATCAAAAGTTAGAAACAAATCCTAAGTGAAGTTTTGTGTTTTGGAAATTAAAAGTACTTCCAACAAAAGTACCATTGGCAATTACTATGCTCAAAGTAGAGTTAGGGTTTTCGAGATTAAAGCCAAAACCTACACTATTGGTTTGAAAAAATCCATCATTGTGAAATTGGGAATAATCATAAATTAATTCGAAAGATAATAATTCAACAGGTTTGAAAACCAAGGCATTTAATACAGAGAATACAGTGTTTCCATTCAATTCCAATTCATAAAAACCTCGAACAGAATTCAGTCCGCCAAAATAATATTGTTCGTTTTTTGAAAGCTGATAATTGGCGTGGATATTTTGAAATTCGATTGTATTCTTTAAATGAAAATACTTGATTAAGTTTATTTTCTGTTGATAATTAATGGTATACAGTATGTTTTGACTTGAGGAAGCTGTTTTAAAACTATCTGATTCATAGTTGAATGCACCTATTTTTCCATAGATACTGGATTTGTAATTTTTCCAATTTAAAAATTTCAAAGTTCCTTCCAAGCCATAAACGGTTCTGTTAAATTCACTGAAGCCTGTTGGATTGTCATTTCTAAGTAAAAAAGATTGATCTAGTTGGGCGAATAATCCAATGTTGTAAAAAGGTTGGAGGTATTTAATGCTACCATAAAATGAATTTCGGATAAATGAAGTGTCTTGTTTTTGTAGGTTAAAATTACCACCAATCCCAATTGGCAAGCTCAGCAGGTATGGGTACTCAATTTTGGCAATAAAATTTTGACTTTTATCAGGACTGCTTTGCCATTTAAAATCAATCATTTCTCCTCTGTTTAATGCATTTTTTAATGATAAATTAACGTTTCCGTTGAGTACAATAGAACTATTTTCTGGGTCCTGTTGAAACCCAATGTACCCATCAGCATTACTGGCCCGCTTCTTTTTGATTGTTAAAAATAACTCAACCGATTCAGGTCGGAACAACACTTCAGGGGGGCGTATTAATTCATATAAGTTAGTGTTACCAAATACATTTGAAATATTCTTCAATTTGCTTTCATTATAAAGGTCACCCGATTGAATGCCCAACATATTTAGAATTGTTTTTTCGTGATAATCATCCGGACTTTTAATTATTATATTGCTAATGCTAAATATTTTACCAGAATCAATTTCATAATGAAGGATGAGCTTATCTTCCGTTTCAATTTGTTGGGTGATGTTGATTTGTGCAAAAGGAAACCCTGTATTTTCAAGTGAAATGAGCTGGGCATTGATTTTTTGATAAGTGTTTTTAATTGGTATTTCTATCGACTCTTGACTTGAAATTAAAGCTACCTTTTTAAAATGTTTTTCTGCTTTAAAATAATAATGCCAGTCTTGCTTTTTTAAAATGGAATCACCCAAAGTTAAGCCAACATAGCCTTTTGCAAGACTTGTCTTCTTAAATGCTTTTATCAGTAAATGAACCTTGCTACGTGAACTATCAACTTTGTGTTTTTCACTGTACTTTTCGACATGGAAATACACGTATTTATTTGATTGCGCATTTGCTAGTACACCCAAACAAGACAAAAACAAGATCAAAAGCAATTTGGTCATTAATCGATAAACGTATTTAATAGGTTAAAATTTTGTCAACCATTAAAAAGTGAAAATACATTTTTTTTAATCGATTGTAGCGGTAGGGGTAAAGTCTTTTTTATAAAAAAGGGCTAATTCCTCTAAAATAAAGCTTTCTAATTGCTTTTCGTTGAATTCATTCGAAAAATGAAGGTGATTGACTACTAAAAATGCCTTGGAATAATCTAATATACTCGCTGGTTTGAAATGGTTTTTAAGCCCTTTTGTGCTTTCAAATAATAAGTAAGATAGTACCAATCCAACCAATGCTGTTATGTACCAAAGACCTGAATAATCTAATGCTGTAATTAAGTAAGTGCTAATTAATAAGCTCCCTAAAACAGCCAGGGCTGGAAATATAAAAACAATTTTTTGCAAAAGTGCCGGTCTCGACATGGTTAATGGAGGCGCATAATTTTTTGCAATGAAATTACTCAGTTCCTTTTTTTGAGTATTGTTTAACTTATTCAAGTTAAAATTACCTGAAACTTCTTGATTCACCAATTTCGAAACTTGTTCTTTTAAGTCAAAATAAAAGGGTAAAAAATGAAGAAAAGGCCAGGCGGAATGTGAATTCCGATTTTTAATAAAAACTTTTAAATCATTCACATTTTTTATAGTGTCAGGGTTTAAATCGTCCCACCTATCACCAATTTTAAACTGCAATTGATTTAAAAAATAATCTTTCTGGTTCATTTATAAAAAATATATAACCATCCAGCTGCTATTGGGCAACTGGACGGGTAGAGAATAATTTTTGCATGCTTCCTGGGTAAACTTTTAAGGCTTCTTCTAGACATTTTACTGCCTTTTTCAAAGATTCTTTTTCTAATACGTAAGCCAATCTCACTTGTGTTTTCCCTAATCCTTCCGTTGCATAAAATCCTGAAGCAGGTGCCATCATCACGGTGTCCCCTTCGTACTCAAATTCTTCTAACAACCATTTACAAAATAAATCAGCATCATCAATCGGCAATTGTGCCATACAATAAAATGCTCCTTTGGGTTTAGGACATAATACACCCGGTATTTTGTTTAATCCGTCTACTAAAATATTTCTTCTTACTACATATTCTTCTATAACTTCGGTAAAATAAGAGTCAGGTGTATTTAAAGCCGCTTCACTGGCAATTTGACCGAGAGTTGGTGGTGACAACCTTGCTTGTGCAAATTTCATGACCGTTTTAAATACTTCCTTATTTCTTGTGATTAAAGCGCCTATACGAACCCCGCACATTGAGTATCTTTTTGAAACAGAATCAATTAATATAACATTTTCTTGAACTCCTTTCAAATTTAATACTGAAAAAGGACTGTGGTTATCATAACAAAACTCACGGTATACTTCGTCGGCAAATAAATATAAGTCACGTTTTTGTACGATATCTGCAAGTTTTCTAAGTTCAGCGTGAGGATATAAATAACCCGTTGGATTACCTGGATTACAAATGACAATCCCTTTCGTTTTTGGCGTGATAATTTTTTCAAACTCTTCAATCGGAGGCAAGGCAAATCCATCTTCAATATTTGCGGTTACTGGAATGATTTTGATTCCTGCCATTTGTGCAAAACCATTATAATTTGCATAAAATGGCTCCGGGATAATGACTTCGTCACCAGGATTAAAACAGGACATAAATCCAAATACCAAAGCTTCAGAACCACCTGTTGTGATTATGATTTCATCAGGACTTACATCCATTCCATTATTTTTATAATACTTTGATAAACCCGCTCTATAAGATTCAAAACCTGCAGAATGGGAATATTCTATAACAGTTCTTCCTATATCCTTCAACGAATCAATCGCAATTTTTGGCGAATCAATATCTGGTTGACCAATATTTAAATGATAAACATTTTTGCCTGCTTTTTTAGCAGCATCAGCAAAGGGAACCAATTTTCTAATTGGTGATTCAGGCATGTTAATACCTTTATTGGAAATATCCGGCATATCCTTAAAATTTGAGTCAGTAAAGTTAATCAATCAGTAAATATATAAGTCAAAAAAAACTTATTATTTATTCATTTTAAATTTCAAGAAAACTATTTATACCTTTGCAAGAATGTTTAAAAAATATAAAAAAGACCTTTTATTGTTCCGCAGGTTACTGACCTATTTAAAACCATATAAGGGGATTTTTTATATTGGTTTATTTTTAACCGTTTTACTCGCCATTATTGAGTCAACACGACCATTGTTAATTGTTGAAATGGTGAATATTTTCCTTGAATCAACAGATGGTTCAACAGGAAGTGTAGGGATTTGGTTGAAATCCTTTGTCGGTCAATTCAGTACCGATCCTGAAAGTCAATTAATGATTTGGGTTTTACTTATTTTTATTTTGCTCTTGTTCGAAGCCTTGTTTCAGTTTATAGTTGCTTATCTAGGCGCAATTTTAGGGCAATCGGTCATTCTTGATGTAAGAGAAAAATTATTTAAACACATTCAGTCTTTCCGGCTAAAATACTTTGATAAAACCCCAAATGGAACGGTTGTTACTCGTTTAATATCAGATATAGAGGCTATATCAGATATTTTTACCACTGGATTAATATCTATTTTAGGTGATTTATTAAAGTTGTTGGCCATTTTTATTTGGATGTTTTACGTGAATTGGCAAATTACTTTGTTAATTTTAATTCCTATTCCTTTGCTGATTATTGCTACCCGAATATTTGCAAGGGCCATGAAAGCTGCTTTTGAAAAAGAAAGAACCCAAGTTAATAAACTAAATACTTTTGTTCAAGAGCATTTGTCGGGGATGAGCATTGTTCAATTGTTTAATAAAGAGAAAATTGAAGCTAAAAAGTTTGATGAATTGAATAAGGGACACCGAAATGCATTATTACAAGCGGTTTGGGCTACTTCTCTGTTTTTTCCTGTTGTAGAATTATTGAGTTCCTTATCAATTGCCGTATTGATTCTCTGGTCAATGTTGCAATTGAATTACAGTCCAGAATTGGTCAATAACTTGTCAGGAATTATTTTTGGATATATTTTATGGGTGAATATGTTGTACCGCCCAATCCGTCAAATGGCCGATCGATTTAATATTTTGCAAAGAGGCGTGGTTCGTGCCGATCGGGTATTTGCAATTCTCGATAGCAATGAAGTAGTGGACAATCAAGGTGAAAAAACAGCAGTCGATTTTAATGCAGATGTGAGTTTTAGAAATGTTTGGTTTGCTTATAATGATGAAGATTGGGTATTGAAAGGAGTGGATATTTTTGCGCCTAAACAACAATCAATTGCCTTAGTTGGTACAACAGGTGCTGGCAAGTCAACTATCATTAATTTGTTAACCCGTTTTTACGATTTTCAAAAAGGAGAAATAATGATTGGGGATACTTCCATTAAAGAAATAGAGCTTTCTACCTTAAGAAGAAATATTGCAATTGTGTTACAAGATGTGTTTTTGTTTTCTGATACCCTCATCAATAACATCACCATGGGAGATGAATCTATTACCCGTGAAATGGTCATTGAAGCATCTAAGAAGGTTGGGGCGCATGAATTTATCATGAAATTACCAGGTAACTACGATTATGACGTAAAAGAGCGTGGTGGCTTGTTGTCGGTAGGTCAAAAGCAATTAGTGGCATTCATCCGTGCCTATGTGTATAATCCAAAGATTTTGATCTTAGATGAAGCTACAGCAAGTTTAGATTCAGAGTCGGAAGCCATGATTCAAAAGGCAACAGCCGAGTTGCAAAAAGGAAGAACCTCCATTGTGATTGCACACCGTTTGTCAACCATTGTCAATTCTAGCCAAATATTAGTCATTAGTAAAGGGGCAGTGATTGAAAAAGGGAACCACAATGAACTGATTCAGATGAATGGGCAATATAAAAAGCTATATGACTTAAACTTTGTTTAAGCTTCCTTCACTTAATTTAAGCTTTAAGAAACTATTGAGTAATACCCCCAAAAGTATCAATGCAATTCCAAGGAATACAATTAGACTTAAGGTTTCATTAAAAATAAAAAAGCCGATACCAATAGCATAAATGGCACCAATGTATTTAATAGGAGTAACTTTAGCTGCTTTTTCGTAGTGAAAAGCTTTGGTCATTAACACTTGGGCAAATTGTGTAAAAACGCCAATAATGAGAATTACTAACCATTCCAGTCCCCTTGGTAAGGTAAAGCCATTAATCAAACATAATACAATCATGACTGGAGTAGCGATCAAAGGAAAATACATTACCACCGTAATTGGGGCATCTGTAGTCTTACATTTCATAATGGCATTATAAGCAACACCCGAAAATACAGCGGATATCAAGCCCAGTATTAACCATAACGGATTGAACTCAACAGCACCTGTGTTTTTTGTTAAGCCAATAATGAACACCCCGCTCAATGAAATAATAAAAAATAACCATTGAATTGGTTTTACTCTTTCACCTTGCAATGGAATAGCGAATAATATGGTGAAGATGGGGGATAGGTATTGAACTGTGGTTGCAATAGCAATAGGTAAATTTTGTAAAGTATAAAAAAACATGGTTAAGGCAGTGGCGCCAAAAATGCCGCGAATCACCAACCATTTTTTATTGTGACCAAAAAATGGAATTTTTTTAAGTCGAATGATGTAGATTGAAATACTCAATGAAATTAAGGAGCGAAATAATACAATTTCATAAGGTGGGAATTTTTGAAAGTTTTCAAAAAGTTCATTTGGGTTGGTCAGTAGTTTGACGAATAAATTGACTACAGCAAAGCACATGGAAGACAAGAGCATGAGTAAAATGCCTTTGTTAACCTGAACGAATTTTTTATTTGAAAGTTGCAAGGTAGTCTAGAGCTGTGTAATTAAGTCCGCCACCATACCAATGTTTGTTCATGCTTCCATCAGGATTTACAAGAAAAATGGAAGGGAAGACGCCACCTGAATTATCGAGGAAGAATTGATCGGAAACTGAGTATGCATCAAATGCTAAACCATTGTTTTCACCTGCGAATTTTTTTCTGGCTTCCACTGTTCCCGGGAAAATTAATACCACTTTTGGCATTTTACCAATTGCATCCATAAAACCTAATAATTGACATGCATCTTTGCAATGTGGACAGGTAGTGGTGAAAAAACAAACCAAGTAAGGTGCGGTTTCGTTTTTATATTTATCCAAGGTAATTTGGTTAAAATCAATGATGTTTAAGCTAATTTCAGTGTCTGAATTATCTCCGTAATCAGTGGTGTAAATAGGGGAGATAAAGGAAACAGCAAAACCAAGTGCAAAGCCAATGATAAAAGCCAAAATTCCTTTTAATTTAGGAATGAATATTTTAAGGATTAATTGTAGCCCTCGTCCAAATGAAAAACATATCAGGATGCGAAGTAAAATGGTAGAGAAAACCCATCCCATTCCAAATCTTCCAATAAAATTTTTATTGATGGCTATAAAATGAAAAGACAGATAAACGGAAATACCGATAAATATCAGTCCAGTTATTAAGCCAATAATTTTTTGTTTATTCACGTTAAAGACTAAGGAATTGATTAGTAAACTAAGCTACAATCAATATCAGTTTTTATTCCTTCGTAAGTATAAGTTGTATCCATTAAATCACAAGCGACAACACCTTCTTTTTTAGTGACGTCAACAACAGGTTCTGTTGTGTTGGTAGTAGATTGAATTACACCTGAATTTTCATTGATACAATTACATGTTCTATTTTTTCTACATGATGCAAATGAAACAGCAGTGGCACATAGTATGATGATGGCAAAATTTTTCATATTTAATTTTATTGTAATTCGCAATTCGTTACATATTTATCAAAGTCTAATGTCGTTTCAGTGGTATCACTTTCGTTACATGTTTCAATAGCAGCTCTTTTATCCATGTTAGTCAATGGAAATGTGTTATCAATTTGTGGTTGTTCATCTTCATTAATGAATGTAATACATTCGCAAACGTGATTTTTTTCACAACTTTGTGCCACAAATAAAACAGAAAGCAAAGTAAATACGATTTTAAATATTCTCATGTTTAAATCTTTTGAAATACAATATTAATAAAAGTTTCCATACCTACAACCAAAGCATTGGAATCAATGTCAAATTTTGAGTGATGAACGGGATAAATAATGCCTTTTTTTTCATTTCTCGTACCAATTCTTATAAATGTACTGGGTATTTTTTGTCCATAAAAGGCAAAATCTTCACCTGTCATTCTAATTGGTAGGTCAATAACGTGCTTTTCACCAAAATATTTGACCAATTTGTTTTTAGTTAAATCAGTTAAAGTTTCATCATTTTTTAAAAATGGATAACCTTTCATGATGTTAACATCAATTTTCGCCCCCATTCCGTTGGCAATAAAAGTTGCTTGTTTTTTAATTAAATGATGTGCTTTTGCTCTCCATTCCTCATTCATAGTTCTAAATGTACCTGCCAATTCTACTGTATTGGGAATGATATTCGTAGCGCCCAGCCCTTCAATTTTCCCAAAGGAAAGTACTGCAGGAATGGCAGGATTGCAATTGCGACTAATTACTTGCTGAAGTCCTGTGATGACATGCGCTGCAGTTAAAATTGGGTCAACGTTTTGATGGGGCATAGCAGCATGACCACCTTTTCCATGAATGGTCATGTATATTTCATCACAAGAAGCCATGTACATGCCACTTTTTAAACCAACAGATCCTACCTCCAATTCTGGAAAAACATGCAAGGCATAAATTTCGTCCACCTCTGGGTTTGTAAGGATACCAGCATCTATTAACATACTTGCCCCTCCAGGTAATTTTTCTTCACCTGGTTGAAAAATAAATTTGACACCAACGGTTAACTCCTCAATATTTTGTTGAATAAACTTTAAAGTACCCAATAATATGGCGGTATGTACATCATGACCACAAGCATGCATCACCCCTTTGTTTTTTGATTCATATGGGGCGTTTGTTTCTTCCAAAATAGGCAAGGCGTCAATATCCGCCCGCAAAGCAATCATTTTGTTAATTGGAGATTTCGGCAAAATAGTACCCGTAATTCCAGTTTCCGCAATCACTTGAAATTCAATCCCAAATTCTGTAAGTTTTGATTGAATAAACTTGGAAGTATTAAATTCTTCAAATGATAATTCAGGGTTTTGATGAATGTGTTCCCTGATGCTTATTACCGTTTGATGGATGTCATTCAATTGCTTCTTTATGGTTTCCTTTTTCATTCGGTGTTGGTTTTAATCCTGAGTAAATCATTTTTATTGACACATAAAGCATGAGGACGCCAAAAACTAATTTTACGGTTGATGCGGGTAGTTTTAAAGCTATTTTAGAACCGAAATAACCACCAATCACAAATGCAATGGCTATGATGACTCCATAGGGAATATTAATAGCGCCTGCCTTATAATAATTCATTACCGCTAAAATACCTATGGGTGGCAACATTAAAATGAGACTAGTGCCTTGGGCAGTGTGTTGTGACAGTCCCATAATGTACACTAAAGCTGGTACCATAATAACACCACCCCCAATGCCAACAAATCCACTCATGATTCCTGCAAATACCCCAATTAGTATCAGGGTTACGATTGTTTGTGCTGTCATATGTCTAAATTTAAAGATATTTGTGTAACCGGTTTCAAAATTCGTAAATCTTCAATTCCCCATGCAATATCAAGCTTGATAAAATACCCCATTAATTTTGATCTAAATCCAAATCCAAAATCACCAACAATGGGCTCAATTAAATTTTGAATGTTTATCTGAATCGGGTAGTTGTCAATTTTGTGGTTGTTAAAATAGTTTTCAGGGGAGAGTGGGTGTGGCCCAGTCCATGCGGAACCTACGTCTCCAAATGCAACTATTTGAAAATGCCTAAAAAACTCACTATTAATTGGAAAAGGTGATAAAAAGGAGAAGATAGGTAATCTAAATTCTGAACTAATCAAGGCAAAACTATTTCCGTTTCTTGTGTTTTGTATAAAGCCTCGTAAAGGAGTAGCAATTGTTTGATAACCATAGTTTTGACTTGGGTCCACGTCTAAATCGAAATTAAAATTTTCAGAGGGTCTTAATACCCAGTTGTTCACAGCTCCCATATAATACAAGAGTCTTTTACCTCCCAAGGAAGTAGCACCAGCAATTCGGTTGACCCAAATAAAATTTCGGGTTATTCTTGTATATGAACGCAAATCGAGCCCTAAATTAACTGTCGCATAATAATTCGAGGTATAGTCTTGAAGGTATTCCGCAAAAACCTTCATTCTAAATCCCCTTCTTATATTCAATTCCATTGGGATGGAGTTGTCGAATACCAATTCTAAATTAAAACCAGAATTGTATTGAATTTTATCTTCTTGAAACTCTGCTCCAGGAGGAAATTGCTTTTTATCTTGTCGTACATTGGTCGTTAATCTTAAGCTCAATATTTCTGACATTGGATAACTGATTCTATAACGAATATCATGTGTAATACTTTTAGAAATGTCGGTTTCTGAAACAGCTTTTTGTCGGTAATAAAGTAGGCGGTGATCTAACCTGTTTCTCAAATTCTCAAACGATAATAAGGTTTCACTACCCGAATTTAAGGAAAGTGGAATTCGAATTCCCCCAACCAATTTGTAGTCATCAAATAAATCACTCGCACCAATTTTAGTCAAAGAATTTAAACCTGGATTGATATACACTGAGCCCGGACCTTGGTAAATTTGATAATTGGGGAATAAGAAAGTGTTGTCGAAATTAGTGACTAAAAAATCTTTTGTAAAATTAATGTTGTAAATGGTATAGTTAGGGAATTTATAGACGGGTTTTAAAAGTTTGTTTCTTAGCTTAATAGAATCGTTTTCAGCTGTTTTAGGAATCGTTTTTCCAATCTCTACATAAATCTTTTGGTAGTAAACATTGTTAATAAACACGGTATCATTGTTGTTTGCATTTTGAATTTTTAAATCTGATATTTTAACAGCATTGGCTTTTTCTAAATAAGAGGCATTCCAAAATGCTGAAAGTGTAGTACTATCATATTTTTGCTCGTAAAGCTTGAAGGTGTTATTTTGATAAACCAAATACACCATTTGTTGATTGGCGTTAATTGCTTGTTCTCTAATTTCTGTCACGTAATTCGTTTGAGGCAACAAAGTAATTTCATCCCTGTAATGAATACTGGTGTCAATATAATCAATCACCCTATTCACTTTGGCTAAAAATCGATTGTCAATGCCATTTTGCTCCGATAAATAAGTAATATCTCCATTTTCGAGGGGAATTGGTCCGTGTTCATTAATTTTGGGGGTTCGGGTAATTCTTTTTAAATATTTAAAAGTCTTATTGAATTGAGAGACATCCATGCTGTAGATATCGGTGGTATTGGGTAAAAATTGAATATCAATGTCCTTAAAAATTGTATCACTATCCCGATTAGAAACGAATGTAATACTTTGGTTGTCATAGGTGTATTTTGGCTCTAATTCATCAAATAAATCATTGGTTATTTGCGTCAGCTGTCCACCAAATACTGAATAAGTGTATAAATCAGTTTGCCCATTTTTCACACCAGAAAGAATTAAAGTCTTACCATCTTTACTGTAATCAAAACTGACCACCTTATCTAATTCACTCACAGGCTTAATGGTCAATGAAGCTTTATTCTTTCCAACATCTTCAAGAATGTAAATACAATAATAAAGTTTGTCCTTTTTGATGGTGTAAAAACTAAAAGCATTTGCTTTGGGATGCCATTCTATTACGGGAAAACTATAGTCTTGAATTCTTTCTAATTTTGATCCTGCCTTGTAAATAGTTTTACTTTTTCCAGTAGCAAGGTTGAGTAATTTAACTTTATATTGACCCAATCTATTTTCGACATAAGCAACATGTTTGCCATCAGTGGCTATTTTAAAACCATAATAAACACCATCTTTTTTCTTTTTAAAATCTACCACTTCCCCTTTGGGCTCTTCTTGAATTTTATAATCTCTGACATATCTGCCTTTGTAAAATGCAATGTAATTCGCATTTAATTTTTGAAAATCTAAGGAAATGGTGGAATACAAAGACCTTTCAATGCTTTGGGTATACCTGGTTAAATTAATTATGGCTGGAATACTGCTTTTTCCGTAAGATTCCCCAATGTAATTCCACATGGCATGACCTGCATAAATTTTATCTTCTGAACTCAAATTATTAAACTTTGAAAGTTTATTGGTAAGCACCAAATCCTTCGTTCTACTCTCTATTTCACTGTCCCAGCCCAAAGTTAAATACCTTACTAACCCTTGTTCCATCCAATCTGGAATGCCCGATTGTACATTTGATTTTAAAACATTTTTCCAGTCGTTACCCAAAAGCATGTTTTTAACCAGTGCTTCATAAACCGCAAACTTTACGTTTTTATTAAAGTTTTGATGATTGGCTTCGTAATAGACAAATATTTTGGAGCCGAATATCCTAGAAGTTCCTGCTATTTGTGTTTGTTCGTCTTGCAATAATCCAATATTACTTTGTTTGAATTTTGAATGATTTTCAAAGACAATCACTTCCATTTTTTCAGGAAATCTAAATTCTAATTTTTGCTCTGCTTCAGTTAAATAGAAATCAAAAGCCTTGGCAGTATAATAAGCCAATTTAGTGTCGGCACTGCTATAATA
>CBDUKB010000069.1:0-13656 GCA_965367695.1 uncultured Putridiphycobacter sp. | reverse complement strand
AAAGGACCATTGAATTTATTAGTCAAGAATTTGAGGACAGTGATATAGATTTTACTGGAATTATAGAAATTTATTATTTTTTAATTGATAATCCACTTAATATAAATCAAGCTAATGCAGATGATTTCAAGGAGTTGAGGTTAATAACCGACCAACAAATTCAAGCTTTATTAAGCTATAGAAAAGCAGTCGGCAAATTTTTAAGCATTTATGAATTAGCTGCTATTCCTGGAATGGATAAGGTGTCTATTGAAAGAATACTTCCATTTATTACCGTTGGAGCATCAACTTTAGATAAAGTGAATTGGAAAAATGCTTTTAAATATGGTAAAAACGATATTATTTTAAGGTACCAGAGGGTGTTAGAAGAAAAGGCAGGTTATGTTACTTTGCCTGATTCCATATTGGCTTTAAACCCAAATAAAAACTATTTAGGTGATGCCAATAAATATTACTTGCGCTACCGTTATACCTATAAGAATAATTTAAGTATTGGATTAACTGCAGAAAAAGATCCGGGGGAGGCTTTTTTTTCAAATGGACAAAAAACAGGATTTGATTTTTATTCCGCTCATGTAATGGTGCAGGATTTAGGTGTGTTTAAAAAGCTGGTTGTGGGTGATTATCAAGTTAGTTTCGGACAAGGTTTAAATCTTTGGACTGGATTTAATATGGGACGGTCAGCGCAGGTTTTAAATGCCAAACAATATGGCCAAGGTTTACGAGCATATACTTCGGTAAATGAAGGTAATTTTTTAAGAGGAGTAGGGGTGAGTTTTGGTGAGAATAAATGGCAAAGCACATTTTTTGCTTCTTATAAAAAACTAGATGCAACCATTCAAAACAATGATTCTTTATTATTTGAAGATTATGTGAATACATTTCAATTAACAGGATATCACAGGACAGAGAAAGAACTATTGGCAAAAAATTCCATTGCTCAAATGAATGTTGGGGGGGCTTTGAGCTACCAAACAAATCGATTTAAAATTAACTTAACCGGAATGTATACCCAATTTGATAAAAATGTGGAAGGCAGTGATTTAATTTATAATAAATTTGATTTTAAGGGCAGTTCTCAATTATCCTTGGGTGTTGATTATCAGTACATGTGGAGTAGCATCTCTTTTTTTGGAGAAACAGCAAGTGCCTTAAATGGTAAACTCAACACGATTAATGGAATCACTTGGCATGTTGACCCCAAACTTGATTTAATTGTCATGCAAAGGTTTTTTAGCTTAGAGAATCAAAATTTATATGTGGCAAACTTCTCAGGGACTTCACAAAATGAGAATGGTGTGTACTTAGGTTTTTTAGCTAAACCAAATGCTAAAATAAATGTAGCGGCTTATTACGACCAGTACCAAGCTAATTGGCTAAAATATTTAATTGATGGTCCTTCAATTGGACGTGCAATTTTCTTTCAAGTAGATTTTAATTTGAACCGATATGCTAATTTTTATATTCGATACCGAAATAAATTGAAGGAAAGAAATGTGACAAATTCAGATGCTGCCATTACGCCACAAGATTTTGAGGCAACACACCATTTTCGTCTGAACTATTCACACAATGTAAATCGCAATATAACCGTTAAATCACGCTTCGAATATTCCTTTTATTCTTTTAATCAAAGCACTTCAAAAGGAATTGTATTATTTCAAGATGTAATTTATAAATTTGATCATACACCGCTTAAATTATATGCGCGGTATGCAGTATTTGATACGGATGATTATAATTCAAGAATTTATACCTACGAAAATGACTTGCTTTACGTTTTTAGTATCCCATCTTTATACAATAAGGGTTTCAGAACTTATGTAATGGCAAAATATGAAATAGGGAGAAAAATAGATTTATGGCTAAGGTGGAGTAGAACAACATTTATTAACGAAACGTCCCTATCTTCTGGTTTAGAAAAAATTGAATCGAATCACCGTTCAGAGATTAAATTACAATTAAAAATTAGGTTTTAAACGAGTATTTCATCCAATACGGATTTAATAATTGTTTCAGGTACAACTTGTTCTATCAAGGCTTCTCCAATTTTTTTGATTAATGTGAACTGAATTGCTCCTCCACGGTTTTTCTTGTCATGACTCATCAATTCAATTAATTGAGGAATGGCAGTCTTTTTTATTGTTAATGCCGGATAAATATCTGTGATGATATAATGAATCTCATTCCAATCAGTTTTTGAAAGTAAGTTCATTTTGTATGCCATGTTTGCTTCTGCGAGCATGCCCCATGCAACGGCTATTCCATGTTGCAAAGGTTCTTGGTTAGAGATGGAGTATCCTTCAATTGCATGGCCAATGGTATGACCAAAATTGAGTGATTTCCGAATTGATTGTTCCTGAGGATCAATTAATACAATTTGATGTTTAATTTCAACAGAATCAATAATAGCAGCAAGTGCAGCTGACGTTTTTTTAAAGTCGAATTTTTTTAATTGCTCCCAATGTGATTTTGATTTGATTAAACCATGTTTCAACATTTCTGCATAGCCGGAAATTAAGGCTTCATGTGATAATGTGCTTAAATAATTAGGATTAATAAATACCTTTTTAGCCCAAGCAAATGTGCCAATTTGATTTTTTAATGGTCCTAAATCAATGCCGGTTTTCCCGCCTATAGAAGCATCTACTTGTGCCAATAAAGTGGTTGGGATATTTATAAAGTCAATGCCACGTTTGTATATTGCAGCAATAAATCCTCCAATATCGGTAATCATACCCCCTCCAAAATTAATTAAAAGGTCTTGTCTTGATATTTTATATTCAGCGAGGGTTTCAATTACTTGGATAGTAATTTCAATGCATTTTGATGCTTCACCTTCCGGTATTTGAATGATTTCTGCGTCATGCAATGCTGGAATAGATGTAATGAAGTTTTCTATCCAAATCCCAAATACATGTTCATCAGTTAAAATAATTTTTTTTTTGTTCGTATAATTAGCAACTAAAAAATCCTGAATTACTTCATTTGAGTCTTTTCCAAAATAAATTGAATTTTGCGCGGTCTTAATTTCATGTTTAATCACCTCGCAAAGATAAAATAAATTGGTTTGAAGTAATAAAAAATATTTAGGAATAGAGCTTAAATCAAAAACAGAATTATATTTGTATATGATTTCATTTGACAACACAGAAATTGCCTTCAAAAGCAAGTCAAGTTCTGACTTAAATTGGTCGTACAGGTTGTTTAACCTAATGGGAAAGCCATGGTTAGTTAAGTTTGGTAAAATTGCAACGAATGTTGCATTCACCTTGCACTTACCAGTAAAAGGAATGATTAAAAAAACTATTTTTAAGCAATTCTGTGGAGGAGAGTCAATTCAAGATTGTGATCAAAAAATAGCCCAACTGAACGAATTTAAAATTGGCACCATTCTCGATTACTCTGTTGAAGGAAAAGAATCGGTTGCAGATTTAGAAGCTACAAAAGATGAAATCATTGCAACTATCTTAAAAGGAAAAACCAATGATGCCATTCCCTTTTCGGTTTTTAAAGTGACAGGTGTGTCTAGGTTTAGTTTACTTGAGAAAGCGAATGATGGTGAAGCGCACTTAAGTGAGGCAGAAAAACAAGAATTTGCAGCAGTGTTGAATAGAGTGGATGCAATTTGTCAAGCAGCTTATAAAAATGAGGTACCCGTTTTTATTGATGCTGAAGACAGTTGGATTCAAAATAGTATTGATAGATTAGCTGATGCCATGATGGCTAAATACAATAAAGAAAAAGTTTGTGTGTACAATACACTTCAAATGTACCGTCACGACCGCTTGGATTTTTTAAAATCTAGTCATCAAAAAGCAATTCAAGGGAATTATATATTAGGGATAAAATTGGTCAGAGGTGCCTACATGGAAAAGGAAAGAGAACGTGCAAAGTCAAAAGGTTACCCTTCTCCCATTCAGGCAACTAAAGCAGACACTGACCGGGATTATAATTTAGCACTCAACTATATGGTTACGCATATTAATGAAATTGCAATTTGTGCTGGTACGCATAATGAAGAAAGTTCAGCTTTACTGGTTCAATTAATGAAATCAAATGAACTGAATAAAAATCACGCACATTTGTATTTTGCACAATTGTTAGGCATGAGTGATCACATCTCTTTCAACCTTTCACACGAGGGATATAATGTAGCAAAATATGTTCCTTATGGTCCAATTCAAGAAGTAATGCCATATTTAATTCGGCGAGCGGAAGAAAATACTTCTGTGGCTGGTCAAATGGGGAGAGAGTTATCTTTAATCGTAAAAGAAAAGCAAAGAAGAAAAATGAGCTAAGCTTCTTTGGTAGTCTTTGCTATTAATTTTAAACATTCATTGCACAAGCAGTTGTTGTAACGTTCACTTAACAATACAAGTTGTTTTGCATTGAGTTTAATGGTACGGCAATGACAAGTGTCAATGTTTTCTGCCTCACATTCAAATTGTTGGCTACATTTTGCGCAATTTTTTAACATTTATTACAGATTTTTGATTAAAAATTAAACAAAAATAAATATATTTGACTAAATAATACGCAAAATGATTGGAGAAAATTTAAAATTCCTTCGTAAAAATAAAAAAGTATCTCAAGAAGAATTGGCGAACGAATTAGGTTTAACCCGTTCCTCTTATTCGGGATACGAAAATGATGTTGCGGAGCCGAATGTTCAAAACCTTTTGAAATTCAGTCAGTATTATGGGATTCCTGTTGATGTAATTATCAAAAAAGATTTATCAAAATTACCCCCTGAAAAATGGCATGAACTCTCTCAAGGGGTTCATGTAGATTTAGAAGGTAAAAAATTAAGAATTTTAGCAACAACAGTGAGTGAAAATGACAGTGAAAACATTGAGTTGGTCTCGGAAAAAGCAAGCGCTGGGTATACTGCTGGTTATAGCGATCCTGAATTCATTTCAGTTTTACCGACTTTTCAATTGCCTTTTTTGAAAAAAGACAGAAAATATAGAACCTTTCCAATTAAAGGTGATTCAATGCCTCCTGTTTCAGAAGGTAGTTATGTGGTAGGTGAGTATGTTGAAAATTGGCGAAACTTAAAATCAGGTTATCCATATATTGTCGTGACTTTAAATCAAGGGGTTGTTTTTAAAATTGTTCACAATCGCTTGGATGATGCACAAAGTTTTCAGTTGTGTTCAACTAATCCTTTTTACGAACCTTACGAAGTTCATGCAAATGAGATTGTAGAAATTTGGAAGTTTGTGAACTACATCTGTCATGATATGCCAACTGTTCAATTTGAAGAAAGTGAATTGACCAAGGCGATTTTAGACTTACAAGCTGATGTAAAACACATTCGAAATACGTATATTCCAAAAAACGATTAAATTAGTAAGATGAAAACACTCATCACAGTATTATCTATTTTTATTTCTATTGTCGTTTGGTCTCAAAAGGAAGATCCTTTTATAAGAAAAATTTATAATGAAGCACTTGAAAATGGGGAGGCTTATGAAAACTTAAGGTCTTTATGTAAAGACATTGGAGCAAGAGTAACTGGATCTGCAGAAGCTGAAATGGCTGTCAAATGGGGAGAGAAACTCTTGCATACTTACAATTTTGATAAAGTATATCTACAAGAAATTACGGTGCCTCATTGGGAAAGAGGAACCAAAGAGGTGGGTTGGATTGAAAATGAAAACGGCAAATTATTGAAATTAGATATTTTAGCTTTAGGTATGTCAATAGGTACCAATGGACTGCTGTCAGCTGAAGTTGTTGAAGTCAATGATTTAGAAGAATTAGCGAAAACACCTTCCGCATCTATCAAAGGTAAAATTGTGTTTATCAATAAACCATTCGATCAAAAATTGATTAAAACTTTCCATGCCTATGGAGCATGTTGGCCAATACGCGGAAATGGCGCTATTGCCGCTTCAAAAAAAGGTGCCGTAGGTGTTGTAATTCGTTCTTTGGCTACTCCAACAGATCATTTTGCTCACACCGGTTCCATGTATTACAAAGCAGACGTTCAAAAAATTCCTGCAGCTGCAATTAGTACTAAAAACGCAGATGAATTAACGGCATGGCTGAAAAAAGGAAAGGTTACTTTAAAAATGGAAATGGATTGTAAACAGTTCGAAGATAAAATTTCATACAATGTGATTGGTGAAATGAAAGGGAATATTGATGAACAAGTAATTACGATTGGAGGACATCTAGATTCCTGGGATGTAGGAGAAGGAGCCCATGATGATGGAGCGGGAATTGTGCATAGTATTGAAGCATTGAGAATTCTAAAAAAATTAGGTTATAAAAATAAACACACACTAAGAGTTGTATTGTTCATGAATGAGGAGAATGGTAATTTTGGTGGGAAATCTTATGCGAAAATAGCTGCAGAGAAAAAAGAAAGTCACCTTGCGGCAATTGAATCAGATAGGGGTGGATTCTTACCTATTGGATTTGATATTGTAGGCGATAGTCTACAAATCGACTTTGTCCAGTCATTTTATAAAACACTAGATCCTTTTCAAATTTATAAATTGGAAGCAGGTTTTGGAGGTGTTGATATTAATCCCTTAAGAGATTTTTATCCAAAAATGTTACAATTAGGGTTGGCTATCAGTTCTCAACGTTATTTCGATTACCATCATGCACATTCTGATGTGTTTGAAAATGTGAACAAAAGAGAACTTGAACTAGGTTGTGCAGCCATGAGTGCTATGCTATATTTATTGGATAAAAATCTGTAAGCTAGGTCTTCATCCCTGTAAGTTTTATTTATATATTTAATGTTGTAATGCTATATATGTCTTTATCTATATAATACTTGTATCTATGTGGTGTTTTAATCATCTTATCGAATTTATTTTTGAGTTACAAAATATTATCTTAATTTCATAAGAAATACAATTGTATATAAAAATATAATATTTTGAAGTTAAGCATCTTACTCACTCTTTTTACATTTCTTTGTTTGTTCAGGTCTTTTGGTACCGGCTTAGCTAGCATCCAATTCAATCACGACTCTTTGATAGCGGTTGAAACAAACAATCATGTAAAAATTAACTTATTAATAAATAAAGCAGATGCTTATTTAGCATATAACTATAGCGCTGCTGAGGCTTCATTAAAAGAGGCCCAAGTGTTGTGTAAGGATATTGGAAATCAGGAGTTATTACTTGAAGTAAATGCAAGATTAGCCGAAATTTATACAAATTATTATGCCGATTATTTTAAGGCTATGGAATATTCAAGTTCTGCACTGTTACTTGCAAAAGATCTTGAAAACCAAGAGTTAGAGATGCTAATGTATCAGAATATATCAACGGTATTTGAAGGGTTAAAAGATTTTAAAAAAGCGATTAAATATGCGGAAAATGCTTTAAACCTTGCTAATATTCTTCAATTACAAAGCCAGCAAGTGTTATTGAATTCAAAACTGGGTAATTTATTCGAAAATAGCAATCATCCAAAAATAGCCATGGCTTATTATGGAAAAATATTGGAATTTGAAAGTGAACCAGGATTTGAAAATTTTGTTCAAAATTATTTAAGTATTGCCAAATACTATGTTTTAGTCGATAGTTTCCAACTGGCCGAAAGTTATTATAAGTTGGCGGTAAAAAAGGCCCAAGTACTAAATGATGGCAAGTCCTTAGCAGATACCTATGCACAATTTGCCATGCTTGAATTAAGAAAAGAAAATATAAATGATGCTGTAAAATTTGCAAATAAGGGCTTGGCCATTGCTGATTCTATGTCCTATATTTTACAAAAAATCGCCATTCATAAAGTATTAAACGATATTTATAAATATCAAAATAAATATGAAGCAGCCTATGAAGAATTAAACACCTATCATAATTTGAAAGACTCTATTTATAATGAAAAAATAAGTAGACAAATATTTTTATTCGAAGACGATTTTAAAGGGTTGCTTGTGAGATCTTTAAAAGAGAAGCAATTGTCTCAAAAATTGGAATTGAAGAACGAACAACTAAAACGAAATGTTTTAATAGGTGGGTTAATATTGTTCGTGTTGTCTGGGATTGCTATGTTTTCGAGATTGAGAACAACTACCCGATTGAATAATAAGCTGTTCAAACAAAAAGAAGAATTAGAAAGGTTATCTATAGTTGCTTCAGATATTAATAATGCAGTGTTAATTTTAAATACAGACTTAAAGGTAGAGTGGGTAAATAAAGGATTTGAAAATTTAACAGGTTATGAACTGGAAGAAGTTTTAGGCGAAAATCCGTTTTTACTGCAGAAAAACCTAGTTCCAAATGAAGAAAAAATTGATTATATCTTACAATTGTTTCATTCAAAAGAGCCATTCAATGCAGATTACCAAGGAATGTCTAAAAATGGTGAATGTTATTGGCTTGATGCAAATGTCACTCCTTATTTGAATGAGGATGGATTACTGGAAAAGTATATTGTTGTGGCAAGTGATGTTACAGAGAAAAAAGAAGCTGAAATAGAGTTGAACATTTCTTATGAGTCGGCAAGATTGTTGAGTGAAATAGGTGTAGCAATTACCGGAGCAACAACGATAGAAGAAATAGTTGATATTGTTTATGGAAAAATCGTTTCCTTAATGGATGCTACTTGTTTTGGTGTAGGATTATTGGATTTAGAAAAACAAGAGTTAAACTTTATCAATTTTATTGAAAAGGAACGCAGGTTTAAAAATGTAGTATGTGATTTAGGTGACGAAAATGTGCTCGGTGTAATTGCTATCAAGCAAAATAAACCCTTATTGATATTAGATTTAGAAAAGGAGATTTCTAATTATATAGACGGTGAAATACAAGCTGTGGCTGGAGAGATTCCTAAATCAGTCATGTATATCCCATTACTTTCAAAAAATAAAACCATTGGTGTTTTAACGGTTCAATCCTTTCAAGCAAACGCCTATGAAGATAGTCACTACAATTTAGCAAAAAACATTGCGAATTATTTAGCCATAGCCATTGAAAAAACGGTTTTATATCTCAATATGGAAAGTGAAGTTGAAAAGAGAACAACTGAAATTATTGAGCAAAAAAATCAATTATTGCATACTTATGCAAACACAAAATTATTAAGTGAAATAGGTGTGGATATTTCGACTACTTTAAACTTTGATGAAGTATTCGAAATAGTGCATACTAAAATTTCCAGATTGATGGATGCAGAAATGTTTGGCGTTCGTATCTATCATGAAGACACAAATGAAATTGAATACAGTTATGAAATTGAAAGTGGTCACCTTGATCCTTTGGGTAGAATTCCGATCACAGATAAACAGAATTATACAGTTTGGTGTATTCAGAATAAAAAGGATATTTTAATTGGCAATAACGAAATAGAGTACATTAATTATATTGATGATTTTGAGGTGCTCACAGGTAAAGCACCGAACTCATTAATGTTTACGCCAATGATTGTTGAAGGAAAAGTCAAAGGTGTGATTACAGTTCAAAGTATGCGAATGAATGCTTTCGAAAGACATCACTTAGATTTATTAAAATCATTAGGTTCATATATTGGTTCTTCTTTAACAAATGGTGCGTTGTATTCAACGCTAGAGCATAAAGTGGAAGAACGAACTTTAGATTTGGAAGAAAAAAACAAAAACATTACTGATAGTATTAATTATGCGCGTAGAATTCAAACAGGAATTTTACCTTCTGATAATATGATTAAAAGTTTATTGCCTAAATCATTTGTCAGTTTTATGCCAAAAGATATTGTGAGTGGAGATTTTTATTGGATAGCAGAAAAAAATGGGAAGGTTTTTGTTGCAGTAGTTGATTGTACTGGACATGGAGTGCCTGGTGCTTTTATGAGTATTATTGGTGAAAGCTTGTTAGAACAAGCAATCAATGAACCTTATATTAACCACACCAATGAAATTCTAGACTATTTGCAAGAAGGATTACAAAAGTTGTTTGAGCAAGAACATGCAATTGGTGGATATGATGATCTTTTTGATGGAATGGATATGTCGATATGTGCCATTAATATGCATAAAAAAAGAATCGAATATTCAGGTGCATGTAATTCCCTTTTTAAAGTTAAAAATAAAGCTGTTGAGAGGTTTAGAGGTGACAAATTTGGAATTAGTGCATTGGTTTATGGAGAGAAAAGACATTTTTCAAGCCAATATATAAATTTTGAAGCCGGCGATTCATTTTACATCATGTCAGATGGAATACCTGATCAATTTGGTGGTCCTAAACATAAGAAATTTGGATACCGAAGACTTGGTGAATTATTAATTAATATCAGTGAATTAGGAGCTGATGAACAAAAGGATGAAATAGACGCAACACTGAATGAATGGAGCAATGGAATCGAACAAACAGATGACATCTGCATCCTTGGGTTTAAAATTTAAAAATGAACTTCGAATTGTAATCTCCAGTAAATATTGTCGTCCTTTCCTTTGTTATCAAAACTTGAGTTTTCATAGTAGTTATCACGGTACGATAAATCAGTTTGAAATTTAAATTTGTGCTCATTGAAAAATTTCGAAAATCCTAGCGTGTATTCATTCATTGAATTCCCAACTACAATGTCCTTTTGAATGGCTGTATATCTTGCCGCTAATTCAATGTTTTTATCAAACATCCAGCCTAATTGCAAATTATAACCAGTACCAGTAGTATAAGTTCCAATTTTATCACCAGCTTCAAATACATTTGGATTGCCATCATCAGTATCTTTCATTGCATATTCCCCCATTACCGATAGTCTTTTATATTTAAACATGAAGTCTACAAAAAGTGTGTGAAGCGTTTTGGCGTTTTTAAAGTCGTTCACATCATTAACTAATATATATGAACCCAATTGCCCTCTTTGTTTAGATGCATGGTCATTGATGTCATAAGCAACACTGACAGCTAATTTCGGTTTCTTTTCAAATTTGACAGCAGATCCAACATAATCACCTTTAGATGCAAAGTTGCCAAAAGGTAAAAATTCAACTTTAAAGGTATAATCAAACCCACCTTGGTTACCTGTAGTTACATTTCTACCTTCTCCTTGTGTTAATGCTGCTATTTCTTTTATGATAAAATTGGAGCCCAATTTAAAATGGTGATGAAATTGTAAACCAATATCACGGTCGATATTAAAATTTGAATTTAACAAGGAGCGGTCTACAAATTGTAAATTTGCAGAAGAGATAACTCTTTCTCTATTTCCAGGTAATTTTGTTTGACCAATTTTTACACCAAAATTTTTGTAAAAATTCCAATCAATATACGCATCCAAAACAATGCTCGCTGCATAATTTGTTTGCGGACTAGTAGAAGATCCAACATCTCTATTACTCAATCCTAGTTCTAATTTGTATTTAATTTTAGGAGAGTACACAATGCCATCAAATTTTAAACGCCATCTTCTTACTAAAAAATTACTATTATAATTTTCTACATAATTGAAATCATCATTCCTAACACTCCATTGATTAATAAACAAAGTTTGAAAGCGAACGCCAATTTTCATGGTATAACTAGAATCTTTCCCCACAAATTGCAACCCTTTTCCAAAGCTTGGCATTGAAATTTGGGAATAAGCGAAGTTTCCTACAAATAGACAGACAATTAATAAAGTTGAAATTTTCATAATATTTTTGTGTTTCCGGGGACAAATATCATATTAATTTAACTTCAAATTAACATGTTTACTTAATCATAACATTAATTTAATACTAGCGGTGAATTTGAGTAGACTGTGATCGTTTGATTAACCTTCTTTAAATCAGTTGTTTTTACTGTCTACCTTTTAAGAGTAAAGCCGTTTTTTCGCATTGTTGTTGTCAAAAGTTCTTGCGGGATTGTTAACATAAGCTTAACATTAAAAAAAATAAATAACTTATTCAAAGGTTTACTTTTGTCCAACTAAAATTTAAATTGAACACCATGAAACAAATTTTGTTTTCTTTGATAGTCTTGTTAGGGATGTTTGCAAACCCTGTTCTTGTTAAGGCTGACACTACATCAATCGATCAGTCATTGACAATGTCAAATAAAAATACTGAGCTATCTTCATTTGCATACAAGTTTACAAACAGTATTGATTCATTAACCTTAAAAGCTTTTGAATATGGGGTCCTTACTTTTACTTGGGAAGCAGTGAATCCCCAAGAAAAGTATATTGGCATAAAAATTAAGGAGCACAATACCGATACTGACTGGGAAGAACACATTGTATTGGGCGAAGCTAAAAAATTAGTTTTGGAAAATTTCAATGAAAATATGGTCTTAGACCTTATCATTGGATCTGGAAATACGGTTAATAATATTGAGTACGGCTCAGAAATCATTCATGCTTCTTCTTTAAGCGAAACAGTCTTTAAAAGTAATCAAGCAAAAGGGAAAGAAGAAGGTGCTACAATTACTTGGGGTATTGAGAATGATTTATTACAAAAAATATTAAATATTTATCCGAATGCTACATTTGTAATTAAGTACAATACTAAGATTGGTAAAAAGCAAAATAAATCAAATAAGGAAAAAGCCCCTTGGGTGATTAAAAAGGATATTTCAATCAATAAAGTTTCACACAAATTAAAAGAATTGACAGGTGGAGAAAGTTATATTTATAACATTGGGCTAGATACTGGAGACAAAGTGATATGGTCAAAAGAAGGTAAGTTTTCGGCGGAGCGAACTTGGGGTATATTTAAGTTGTTAGTGTTGATTGGTGCTTTAGGAATGTTCATTTTCGGTATGAAAATAATGAGTGAAGGACTCCAACAAGCAGCTGGTTCAAGATTAAGAAATATGCTTGGTTCAATCACTTCAAATAGAATCAAAGGTGTATTCACCGGTTTTGGAATTACTTCAATTGTTCAATCTTCCTCAGTCACAACTGTGATGACGGTGAGTTTTGTAAATGCTGGATTGATGACATTAAGGCAATCGGCTGGTGTAATGATGGGGGCCAATATTGGTACTACCATCACTGCATGGTTAATTTTATTATTTGGATTTAAAGTGAGTTTAGATTCCTATGCTTTTATATTCATTGCCTTTGGCGCACCGCTATTATTTTTCTCTAAAGGAAAAGTAAAGGTTTGGGCCAATGTCATCATAGGATTTTCACTTTTATTTATGGGCTTGGGTGCTTTAAAAGATGCGGTACCAACTTTAGGACCTGATTCAGCTATCGTACAGTTTTTTATAGACTTTAAAAATGTATGGTACGGTCCAGTAATGTTTGTTTTATTAGGTGCATTGGTCACTGTAGTTATCCAGTCTTCCTCTGCAGCCATGGCCTTAACCATGACTTTAGTGGGTGGTGGAGTAATTCCATTTGAAGTAGCTGCTGCCATGATTTTAGGAGAAAACATTGGGACAACCATAACAGCAGAATTGGCTTCCTTAATTGGAAATGTTCATGCGAAAAGATCTGCAAGGATTCACTCATTGTTTAATATCATTGGTGTGTTTTGGGCTTTACTTTTATTCCCATATATTTTAAAAAGTATTTCATACTTTATTAATGGTGACCCATACACAGATTGTACAGCAGCAAATACTGGAATTGCTATGTTCCATACTGCATTTAATGCATTAAACGTATTATTATTATTACCATTTGTTCCAAAATTAGTTTCATTGGCTGAAAAAACAGTAAAATCAAAAGGAGCAGCTGACGAAGAATTCCATTTGGATTATATTGGAACGGGTA
>CBDUKB010000068.1:0-13677 GCA_965367695.1 uncultured Putridiphycobacter sp. | reverse complement strand
TTGAAAAAAAAAGTCAGTACACTATGTACTGACTTTTTTTAAATATTGAAATATAAAATTAATTACTAATCCAAACACATTCTTTTTTCTCACATTGTTCCTTAAAAACCTTTGCGTTAGCCCTACTTGTTTCTGGATATTCCGTACTACTGATTACTTCTTCTTCATCTTCATCTAAACATTCGCAAGTATAACTTTTGCTACATGATGCAAAAAGAAAACATCCTACCGTTGCAATTAAAAATATTTTTTTCATTATGATTCGTTTTATATTCCGAAATATATCAATTGTAAAATGAAATTACAACTCTTCTATTTCCTTTTTTATTTCTATTTCATTAAAACTTAGCCAAAGTCTGGTCAATTATCGACACACAAGCTAACAATTCAGATTCGGTAATCACCAATGGTGGCGCAAATCTAATAATGTTTCCATGGGTAGGTTTTGCTAACAATCCATTTTCCTTTAAGCTCATACAAATATTCCATGCTGTCTTACTGTCTTCTGTATCGTTAATCACTATCGCGTTCAATAAGCCTTTTCCCCTTACCAATTTTAAAATGGCATATTTATTTACCAGTTTATTCATTTCTACACGGAATAATTGTCCCAATACTTCAGCATTTTCTGCCAATTTCTCATCTTTTATCACCCCTAATGCAGCCATTGCTACTTTGGCAGCAACCGGATTCCCACCAAAAGTAGAACCGTGTTGACCTGGTTTAATCACCATCATAATGTGATCGTTTGCCAATACAGCGGATACTGGATAAGCACCACCTGATAAAGCTTTTCCTAAGATTAAAATATCTGGTTTTACATTTTCGTGATCAACCGCTAATAACTGTCCAGTTCTTGCTACTCCAGTTTGTACTTCGTCAGCAATAAATAACACATTGGCCTGCTCACAAGCTGCTTTCGCTTTTGACAAATAGCCTTCATCTGGTACAAAAACACCTGCTTCACCTTGAATAGGTTCAACTAAAAATCCTGCAACATTTTCTTCTTTCAAAGCTTTTTCCAAAGCTGAAATATCATTATATGGTATTTTAATAAAACCTGGTGTATAAGGACCAAAATTCTTTCTTGCATCTTCATCATTCGAAAATGAAATAATGGTAGTTGTTCGTCCATGAAAGTTATTTTCACATACTATTATTTTGGCTTTATTTTCATCAATGCCATTTTTTTCATAAGCATACTTTCTACATAATTTGATAGCCGTTTCAACAGCTTCAGCGCCTGTGTTCATAGGTAACACTTTATCAAATCCAAAAAATTCAGTGACATATTTTTCATATTCACCTAAACTATCGTTATAAAAAGCCCTTGATGTTAATGTCAAAGTTTTTGCTTGCTCGGTCATAGCCGCAACAATCCTTGGATGACAATGCCCTTGATTTACAGCAGAGTAAGCTGAAAGAAAATCAAAATATTTTTTACCTTCAACATCCCAAACATGCACGCCTTCTCCTTTTGATAAAACTACCGGAAGGGGATGGTAATTATGCGCGCCATATTTATTTTCTAATTCAATTAATTGTGCCGAGGACAATTGTGCAGTCGTGTTTGTCATTTTTTATAATTTAAGATTAATATTCGCCTCGTCACGGAGAGGGCACATCCTTTCCTCAAATTTTATATTTGGAGAGAAATCATCCTCCTACAAAATTAAAAGAATAAAACGAAAAGTCAAAAAAATGATTAATTTTCATTTTAAAAACAATAATTTAACCAAACCTGATTTATTTCAGCAGCCCATTCAAGAAACATTCAGTTTAGCTAATTATATTTGTTGGACCATATTAATGTCATTATGAAAACAGCTTACGATCTAACAATTAGAGATAAAAATGCGGTCGAAATTGAGGATATTCACTTAAATATTGAAAATAAAAAAACGCTAACCAGTCTACTCAAAGAATATAAATATATTGATGAATTAAGTCAATACCATGTCAGTATCAATAATAAATTATTATTGCACGGCCATACAGGTTGTGGAAAAACAACAACTGCGAAAACCATTGCAAAAGCGTTGAATAAAAAAATTGTTATTGTAAATTTAAGCAGCTTAATTTCATCTAAATTGGGTGAGACCGCACAAAACATTCAATTATTATTCGAAAAGGCAGCAAATGAAAAAGCTGTATTATTTTTAGATGAATTTGATTATTTAGCCAAAGCAAGAGATTTAGATGATACTGATGCAGGCGAAATGAAAAGGTTAGTAAACACGCTAATTCAATTAATCGATTACTTTCCAGATGAAGCCATTTTAATTGCTGCAACCAATCACGTAGGCGTTTTGGATGCTGCCATTCGAAGAAGATTTCAAGTCAACTTAAAATTTGATTTACCATCCTCAAAAGAATTAGATGCCTATTACGATCATCTTTTAGCATATTTCCCTTCAAGATTACACAACATAAAAAAAACTTATAATATTTCGTTTGCAGAAGCAAAAGATAGTTTAAATACCCAGATAAAATGGAAATTAATTGAAGAACTTGAAGAAGGTAATGCATGATACAACAATTTGATTATCTTTGAACTACTTATTTTTTGAAGTATTAATTTTGATAGAAGACGAATGAAAAATTCCCGCTTTTTTTCTTTAGCTACCCGAAATGCATTGGTCTATTTTATTCTTTTTGTAATATCGCTGGGACTAATTGGTGCGCTAATTATATTCAACAGTAGTAAAGAAATTCATCAATTAACTGAAACTCGGCTCTTACACAACAATGAGATTATTAAATTAAAATTTGAAGGTTATTTCAAATCAATCGTCAATGATGTTAATCAAATTGGAGACAGTCCTTCTTTAAAAGAATACATGCATGCGCCTAGTCAAGAAAATTTAAATTTAGTAGAGGATGAATTTTATTCATTTTTAAAAAATAAACCAAATTATTTTCAAATCCGCCTGCTAAGTGCTCATGATGATGGGATGGAAATTATAAGGGTAGAGAAAAAGAAAACGCAAATTCGAAAGACGCCCAAGGGACTGTTACAATTTAAAAATAACAGAGACTACTTTCAAGAAATAGTTAAACTACCACCCGACTCTATTTATTTTTCTAAAGTTGATTTAAATCGTGAATTTGGTAAAATTTCATCTCCAATTATCCCAACCACCAGGGTAGGAAAAAAAGTAACTGGTTTCAAAGATGAAGACTTCATCCTACTAGTTAATATCGATTTAACTCAAATTTTTAATGAATTAAAACAAACAATTCCTGAAAATTATGAATTGAGAATATTCAATAAAAATGGTCACTATTTGATTCACCCTGATTTTAAAAAAGAATTTACTTTTGAGTACAATAAAGCACCTTTTTTTCAAGAAGAATACGAAAACATTCAAATCAATCTTGATAGTTTAAATAAGTTAATCATCAAAGGAAACACCGTCAATCAATTTAGTCAACTACAATTCCAAAGAAAAAATTACGCTTTGTATTGTAATGTAAGTGCCAACAAGGATGAAGTGTATGCCTCTTTTTATCAGTGGAAGAATAAAATTATTCTTTACAGCAGTATCATTGCAATTTTCTTTTTACTCATTGGCTTTTTATTAATGAGAAATCAGAATAAAGAATTAAGTATAATCACCCAAGAATTAAGCTCTTTTTCTGATCATTTAAAACCTACAGTGCTTCATGTAGACCGAAAAGATGAAATCGGTGACTTAGCAAGAAGTTTTGAAAAAATGTCATTGAAAATTACAGAAAGTCATCAATTAATGCAGGTGTCTAAAACTAATGCGGAAAAAGCTAATCAAGATAAATCAGATTTCATTGCTAACATGAGTCATGAAATAAAAAATCCACTTCAAGCTATTTTAGGGTCAATTGAAATTCTAAATCAAAACAAGAAATTGGATGAACAAATTCCATATTTAAATTCAATACAATTCAGCGCCCAACAACTCAATTACCTCGTTATAGACGTGTTAGACTTTAACAAGCTAAAAAACAATGAAATAATCTTGTCGCCAACATGGAATAACCTACACATTTTTTGTCAAGAATTGATCAACTCTATCCAGCATTTAGCAAAATATAAAAAAATTGATTTACAACTAACCTATCCTACTAAGTTAAGTCAATACCTCCATTTATATGATTATAAACGCTTGTACCAAATACTATATAATCTTTTAACCAACGCCATCAAGTTTACAAATCAAAATGGGAATGTTAACTTAAAAGTTTCAACATGCGAAAATGGCTTCACTAGGTTTGAAGTTCAGGATAATGGACAAGGAATGAATGAGGCAACACTTAATAAAATCCTTAATCGAAACTTTAGCTCCGACTACTCCACAGGTTCAGGGTTAGGACTGGTTATTATAAAAGATATCATCAAGCTGCATGGGAGTGAATTGAAAATTCACTCAAAATTACAAGAAGGTTCTGTTTTTTCATTTGATTTAAATTTAGAAAAACAATTAATAAACATTGTTCAACCTCCTAAAATTGGTATGCATAAGTCAATTTTAATCATTGAAGATGAATTAGAGATTCAAAATTGGTATGCACATATTTTCAAAAATGCCAAGACTGCTATTTTTAATTCACCGGCCGAAATTGGGGGAATTGAAGAAAAATTTGATTTTATTATTACCGACTTAAACTTTTTAAACCCGACAATTGAAACTGATAATTATTTATTGGAATTAAAGAAAAAATGTAATCCCAATGGATTAGTTATAGTCGTATCTGGACAAGCATTTGAACCTACAAAATCATGGATTAAATCATTTATTAAACCCGTAGATAAAAACAGTTTACAAACACTCATGTTCACACACGAAATCGGAATTGAATACATTCCTATTAATTTCGATACCATAGAGCGCGATTATGACCATGACCCTGGACTAATAAAAAATGCCATGGATTTAATAATTCAATCTTGGGAAAAAGACATTAAGAATTTGAGTCTAACAATAAAAAATAATGACCATAAAAAGTTTAAAGATATCCAACACCGCTTTGTAACAAATTTAAGAAGACTTGGGCTGGAAAATGTCATCCAGTTCATAGGGAACATAGGAAATAAAACCACATTGGAAAATACTGATGAAGAGCAATTAACTTTTTTATTAAACCAGTACCTAATTGAACTTAAATTATATCAACAAATTAATTAATCCATGCATTGAGGGCCAATTGAAATTGATTTTTATAAGCGGCTCCTAATGGAATTTCTTCCTTTTCAATAATAATTCCTTCAGCTGTTAGTTTTTCTACAAAATTTAAATTTACGATATAAGATTTTTGAACGCGTATAAAATTTGAAGGCAAAGTAGCTTCCAGTATTTTGAGGCTTTGTATGGTCATTACTTTTTTACTCCCTAAATAAAAAACAACATAATTCCCCTCAGATTTTACCCATTTAATTTCTGCTATTTTAATAATAATTGATTCGTTCCCATCTTTTACAACTAAGCGTTCTTGCTTGTGTTGCTCCTTAGCAAAAAACTTTTTCTTACTCAATTCATTTATTTTATGAATCGCTTTTGAAAATCGTTCATAATTCAAAGGTTTAAGTAAAAAATCAATTACTTGTTTGTAATTGTAAGATGCTACACCAAAATCAGTTTCTGAACTAATCATGATGACCGGAATATTGTCGGGGAATAAATCGAGAAGATTTGCACCCGTCAAATCAGGAAGATGATAATCTAAAATGATTAAGTCATATTTATCAGTATTGATGGCATGCATTGCTTGTTTACCATCTAATACCTTTGTACAACTAGTTATTGTGACTTCCTTGTTACAAAAATGTTGAATTAAATCACATATTGCTTCGTCATCATCAATCACTAAACATTTCATATTTTTATTTTATCAGCTCAAATTGTACTTTCATCAATTCTAAGCTGGGTTTTGTCAATTCCTTTACAAATAAGTCAATATTTGCCATACATTCGAGGTCAATATTAATAAATAAGCAAGACAATTCATGGGGAATAAATTATTTTTTTATTTGACTTTAAACTTATTTGTATGGTCAAGTTGTACAGAAAAGAGTCCTTCAATTCAAAATGAAGTTACTACTACAAATCAAACAGAACAGAAAAAAGGAAAAGAAAATGTAGCACATATATGGGCAGATGCAGCTTTATATGGCACAGCAATGGATACAGATAGATTTGATCCAAGACCGACTATCACTTCACGTTATTTAGGACTTATATTCATTAGTATGTTTGACGCATGGACATTTTACAATGAAACTGCAATTCCTGTTTATGCCAATGAAATTGAAAAAAGACCGATAACAGAACATGATATCAAAAATAAAGAAGAAGCCATCAGTTATGCCGCGCTTCGTGCCTTAAATGAATATTATTATTCTGATAGTAACTACTTTAAAAACATCATGAAAGAATTAGGTTATGATCCAGAGAATAGAAGCTTGGATCCAACAACACCAGCAGGTATTGGTAATTTAGTTGCGCAAACTATTATTGAAAAAAGAAGTCATGATGGAGCCAATCAATATGCATCTGCACCTGGTTCAAATGAAATGCCCTATTACGACTACACTAAATATGACCCAAAAAATACGGTCGACAAACTGTTTGACTTGAAACGTTGGCAACCAAAATATTTTAAAAATGAAGCCGGTGAAAAATATGATCCAGGGTGCTTAACACCCTTTTGGCAAAATGTCAAACCTGTTGCTTTAGATAGTGCTTCTCAATTTAGACCACTTCCACCACCAGATATGGACTCAGAACAATTAAAAAAAGAACTTGCTGAAGTGGTTTCAATACAAGAGAATATGACTGATTATGATAAAGCTTTAGTTGAATTTATGAGAGATGGACCACTTTCGGTACAACAAGCGGGACATTGGTTAAAATTCTCTCAGTTTATTTCAGAACGCGACAAGCATACTTTGGACGAAGATGTCAAAATGTATTTTCTAGTACAAACTACGGCAATGGATGGATTCATAGCATGTTGGGACTCAAAAATGTATTACGATTACGCAAGACCTTATGCCTTAGTACATCATTTTTATAAGGATAAAAAAATAAAATGTTGGGCAGGAGATGGCAAAGGCTTTCACATAGCAAACGGAGAAAAATGGATGCCTTATTCACCTGAATCATTCTTATGTCCTTCTTTCCCTTCTTATGTTTCTGGTCATTCCACAATTAGTGGTGGTTGTGCTGAAGCTTTAAAACTCTATACAGGAGATGAATACTTTGGTGATTCAGCCGTATTGGTTGCAGGTGCATTAACTGAATCAAACATGGCGGATTATGGTGATACCATAACTTTAAAATTTCCAACTTTTACTGAAGCGGCAGAAATGGCAGGACAATCTCGTGTCATGGGTGGGTATCACATTCAAGCCGATAATTTGGCAGGATTAAAACTAGGAAGAGATGTTGCCCATAAAGCTTGGGAATTTTACAATGCACATTTGAATGAATAAATATTTATAAATAGTAGATTGAACAAGATTTGGATGTGCTTTTGTCGTTAATTCTAGCATCCAATCTTGTTCTTTTAAGTAGTCAAAATGAAACGAATAAACCTACTGTGCATCTCCATTGGAATTTTATATTTAATTTTTGGAGGTCTTAAATTTATACCGAACGCCAGTCCAGCAGAAGACTTGGCTTCTGAAACAATTTATGTACTTACATTTAAGCTATTTGACAAATCTTTAGGCCTTTTTGTATTGGCGCTTTTGGAAACAATTATTGGTTTAGGACTGATTTTCTCACCTAAAAAAAGGCTTTTTTGCCTTGCTGCTATCATTCACTTAATTTTCACTTTTGCCCCCGTTTTTCTTTTTCCAAAATTAATTTTTAATGACCATGCATTTGGCTTAACCATTTTAGGACAATATATCTTCAAAAATATTGTATTAATTCTCGCTCTTTTGATTGTTTTAACGCCTAAAGCGCATTCAGAAATAGCAGTAGACAAATCATAAATACATCTGGGACAGCTTCTTAAACCAATTACTTGTCAAGTATCTAAAAATAATTCATCAATTATTTTATTTAGTTAGGATTCCTTACTATATTTGTAATGCAATATTGCAATAACTAAAATTATTTAACAATGGAAAAATCAATTTTTTATCACGCAGGATGTCCTGTTTGCCTGAGTGCAGAGCAAGATATTGTAAATTTAATTGGTTCACAAAATGTTGAAGTTGTAAACATTGGTGAAAATCGTTCAAGAATTGCGGAAGCAGAGGCAAAAGGTGTTAAGTCTGTACCCGCATTATTCACAAGTAATGGAAATGTGTTACACATTAATTATGGAGCCTCCATGGCTGATGTAAAAGGTTAATCAATTTTAAATAAATCAGCTGAATGATCAATTCGGTTGATTTATTTTATTGTTTCTTTTGATTAGGATTACTAACTTTGAAAAGTAATCAAAGTAAATGACAGAAAGTATATTCAATCCAAAAAACCAAGTTGATGACTTGCCAGGAAAAATAATTGTCGGCTTAGAAAGAATTTCTCAAGCAATGAAAGCATTACTTTGGGATAAAGCAAAAGTGCTCGGACTTAGCCCTATTCAAATACAAATATTAATTTTTATTGCTTACCATAAAACAGCTTTTAACACTGTTAGTTATTTGGCCAATGAATTTAATCTCACTAAAGCAACCATTAGTGACGCAGTAAAAGCATTAAATAAAAAGGAACTCCTTATTAAATCACCTACTATTGACGATAGTAGATCTTATTCACTTTCCTTAACTAAAAAAGGGAGTGAGCTACTTGCATTGTCAGAAAATTTCATTTTACCTTTTCAAAAAACGTTTGATAAACTCGAAAAAAATGAATTATTAAGTATTTACACCACCCTTTCTAAATTAATTTTTGAATTAAATCAAAAGGGTATTCTCACTGTTCAGCGAACTTGTTACGCTTGTAAATTTTACGATCAAAATAACCATCAAGCATATTGTCATTTACTAAACAAACCATTGGCCGATAATGATATTCGGCTTGATTGCGAAGAATTTGATACAAAAGAGAATTAATCCTCCCTATTCAATATAAATTAGTCAATTTTCTCATTTTTGTTTTATATTTATAGTGTGATATTTCAGCTATTTAGTAAAACCATTTGATTCTAGAAAAAATGATCATTAACTCAATAAAAAACTACCTATTATTAGTTTTATTTATTTGCATCAGTACATTAAATGCATGTCAAGATAAAAAACCAACCCAACAAAAAGAAGTAAAGGCTGTTAATCAAGATTCTTTATTTGAAGAGTTATTGAAAAATGAACATCAAATGATGATTAATGAATTAAAAAACTTAGTCATCAATGGAAATTCAAACAAATATTATCATTGGAATTTAAAAAAGGCCGCATTTTTAAAGTCGCAAATAGAAATTGTTCCAAGGGAAAACAGGACCCCTACTTGGTTTAATTATTGTCTTGAATTATTGAATGGTGGGAATTCAGAACTGTGTATTGCTGAAATAGAAAATTATTTTCTTTCTGCAAACCAACCCTATGAGGCCATCATAAATGAAAGTAATAAAAACATCTTTGAGTTATTAGCCTTAGCGTATTTAAGACTTGGAGAACAAGAAAATTGTCAAGCTAATCACAATCCAGCCTCATGTATAATTCCCTTTCAAAAAAATGCTTTTCACTCCTTAAAAACCGGTTCAACAAAAGCAATTGGACTATACCAAATGATTTATAACAGATTTCCTGATGAAAAATTAAAATGGCTCATAAATGTTGCTTACATGACATTAGGGATGCACCCTCAGCAAGTACCTTCAAAATATTTAATAAAGCTACCGAATTGGAAAATGGAACAAAAAAACTTTCCAAGATTTGAAGAGATAGCTATGCGTGTTGGACTCGCTGAAAACGGACTTTCAGGTGGCACTTCTATTGAGGATTTTAATAATGATGGCTTCTTAGATATTTTTATAACTTCTTATGGCATGGAAGATAATGTAAAACTTTTTTTAAATGATACACAAGGTGGTTTCATTGAGTCCACTGAAACGGCAGGTTTAAATGGTATTGTAAGTGGCTTAAATTGTATACATGCCGATTATGACAATGATGGAAATGTGGATATATTCCTGCTCCGTGGAGGTTGGTTAGGGAACCCTGGAAGTCATCCTAATTCTTTACTTAAAAACTTAGGCAATGGAAAATTTAAAGATGTAAGTAGAAGTGCTGGTGTATATTCGCTCCATCCTACTCAAACAGCTACTTGGGGAGATGTAAATAAAGATGGATTTTTAGATCTTTTTATTGGAAATGAAAGTAAATTAAATGAGAATCATCCTTGTGAGTTTTATTTAAACAATGGTAATGGCACTTTTACTGAGTCCAGTAAAATAATGGGACTTCATAATATTAAAGGTTTTGTCAAAGGAGTCGCTTTTGGTGACATTAATAACGACCAATGGCCCGATTTATACATATCGGTATTGGGTGGTGAAAATATGCTTTTTAAAAATAAAAATGGGAAATTTGAAAACATCAGTCAATCTGCAAAAATTACAGCGCCCATTTTTAGTTTTCCTTGTTGGTTTTGGGATGTAAATAATGACGGATATCAAGATATTTTTGTCAGTGCATACGACATCAGAAAACAAAATGAATTAGGTGGTGAGTACGCCAAAGATATTCAAGGATTAAAATTTGATTCTGAAAAACCACGTTTATACATTAATAATGGGGATGAAACATTTACAGAATCTTCAATTCCTTATCACATTGCCAAATCAATGTATGGAATGGGCTGTAATTTCGGAGATTTAGATAATGATGGTTATTTAGATTTTTATATAGGTACTGGTGCTCCAGATTTTAGCACCATTGTTCCAAACAGAATGTTTAGAAATATCAATGGAAAAGATTTTGAAGAAGTAACCGCTGCAGGAAATTTTGGTCATATTCAAAAAGGTCATGGCGTTGCATTTGCTGATTTAGATCAGGATGGAGACCAGGACATATATGCAGTGATGGGAGGTGCTTTTGAAGGAGACAGGTTTACAAATGTGCTTTATGAAAACCCTATCATTAAAAACAATTGGATAGTGATTGATTTGGTAGGAGTTCAAACAAATAAAAAAGCATTGGGAACACGCATTGAAATTGAAAAAAAGAATGGTGATAAAATCGTAAGGATAGTAGGAACTGGAGGATCATTTGGTGCTTCGAGTATTCAACAAGAAATAGGTTTAGGAAAAACTAATAAAATTGAAAAATTGACGGTGTTTTGGCAAAACTCAAAACCAATGAGCTATTTAAACATTCCTTCAGATCAAAAGATAAAAATTATTGAAGGAGACAGTGTTTTACAAGTTGTTTCTTATCCAAAAACTCCCTTCAACAAGAAGAATTCCCTCCATCACATGCATTAGCCTTGGGAAAAAATAGAAACTTCAAATTAGACATTCAACCTTGCTTTTTAAGTTAATTTATTGTATTTTGTTCTTTTGAAACAATATTTTTATTATGTTAAAATCAAGCTACTTGAGCATTTTTATGCTCTTATTTATCACACAAAGTTATGGCAAAACAGCTTATTCCATAAATGGTTTGGACAAGGATCCTCCCTGCGTAGCACAATGCAAAGTGAAACTTGAAAAGTTAAATTCAGATTTAGCTGACTTTGAGCATAATTTAGAAATAGAATTTAGAAATTCGGTTTACCTCAATAATGTTAGACGATTTAGAATGTATAGTAATGGCTATAAAAACCATCTGAACGCATGCACACAGGACAATCCTAAAATAGACATGAGTGAAATTGCAGCTGGTTATGAAACATTTAAAAAAAGACTTGAAAAATACAATGATGCACTCGAAGCAAAAGAATCCTGGGCTGCAGAAATGGAAAAAATCGAATATGCCATTAGTAAATTAACTGACTATTTTGTTCAAATGCCTACCTCTCATCTTACTCACATTGACATTTCAGCTGAAAACACAGTAACCGCAGCGCAATGGAAAATGTTTCAAGATTATAAAGAAAATACAGGTGCGTTTTATAATAATGTTATTCTTGACACGAAAAACGAAATAAAACGAGTTGAAGAAAGGATTAACCAAGAAAGCACGAAAAATAATTTTGAATCTACTATTAATAATATTGCAAATAGAACGGATCAAGCAGATGCAAAAGCAGAATTAACAAAAGTATTGAGTGATTTGAATTATTTCAAAAGTATCTTTTATCCAGAAAACCAACAACTGGATTTATTCATTCAAATGGTTAAAGCAAAAATCTAAAAATAATTACCTTCAAATAAATTATTGAATCAAGGCATCAATGAAACAAAAATTTCTAATTTTTATCATCCTTAATTTTGTTGCCTTAGCCATAGGTGGGCTATATACGAATCCAGGTGTTGAGTCCGCATGGTACCTTGCATTAAATAAAGCGCCTTGGACACCTCCTGGTTGGGTGTTTGGTGCAGCATGGACCACCGTTATGATTTGTTTTGCTTTATTTATGACCAAAGCCTATCAGCAAAGTAAAGAGATAAAAATTTTAATGGCTATCTTTTTCACTCAATGGGTATTAAACATAAGCTGGAATCCAATGTTTTTTAAATATCAAATGCCCATCATTAGTTTATTAATAATCGCATTGTTGAGTAGCTTAATTTGGTATCTTTTTATTTCACAAATGAAAAATATCCGTTGGTATGCACTTTGGATACTTCCATATGCCATTTGGATACTGCTCGCCACCTCATTAAATGCTTACACAGTGATTTACAACTAATATTTTTGTGGCTTAAATTCTTCCTTGAACAGTATATAGTTTATGGTACCTACCCGCTTTCAACATTAATTCTTCATGTTTGCCTTGTTCTACAATTTTACCTTGTTCAATCACTAAAATTTGATCAGCTTTTTGAATTGTTGTCAGTCGGTGTGCAATCACAAAAGTTGTTCTATTTTTCATCAATTCAACTAAACTTTGTTGAATAAATGCTTCACTTTCTGTATCTAAATTTGATGTCGCTTCGTCCAAAATAATAATTTTAGGATTGGCCAATAACGCCCTCGCAATTGATATTCTTTGTTTCTGACCACCTGATAATTTCACGCCTCTTTCACCAATCAATGTTTCTAAACCTGCTTCGAATCTGTCAGTGAATTCATTCACATATGCACCTTCAACTGCTTGCATTAATTCAGCTTCAGTCGCTTTGGGATTTGCAAATAATATATTCTCTCGAATAGTACCTTCATATAAAAAATCATCTTGCAATACAACACCTAAATGCTGACGGTAACTACTTAAATTCACTTTGCTTAAATCATAACCATCCAAGGTTACTTTTCCCGAATCAGGAGTTAAAAAAGTTGCGGCCAAACTTGCAATGGTAGACTTACCTGAACCTGACGAGCCTACTAATGCAGTTACCGAACCAGCTGGTGCTGTAAAATTGATATGATGTAACACTTCTTTGTCTTCTTCATAACTAAATGATACATCCTCAAATGAAACGTTACCCTCAAAATCTTTTATAAATTCCGTTCTGGTTAAAGGGTCGTCTTCTTCGGTCATTTTCATCAATTCTTCTGTTCTATCCAACCCAGCCATTGCTTCAGTTAACTGACTTCCAATGTTACTCATTTGGACAATAGGTGCAATCATAAACCCAAGG
>CBDUKB010000067.1:0-13772 GCA_965367695.1 uncultured Putridiphycobacter sp. | reverse complement strand
CTTGTAAAGAAACAAAAGGTCGGACGCCGTCATGCACACCTACCAAATCGGTATTGACTTTTTCCAAACCATTTTGAATAGAATGAAAGCGCGTTTCTCCTCCTTCAACCACCTGATGATTAATATTAAAATCATGCTTTTCAATTAATTCATTCCAATATGCAAGGTGAGATTTTGGAAGTACTAAAATAATAGCCATGCTAGGATCAAACTGTTGAAACTTTTTAATGGTTAGCATAAGGATCGGTGTTCCGCCAATTTCCAAAAATTGTTTAGGAATAGCTGAACCCATTCGAAGTCCTTTTCCACCTGCTGTAATAATGATTGATTTTGTCATAAAAAAACTGCAAACCAAAAATGATTTGCAGTCCTAAAATTAATAAATAAAATTTTAATAGATTTAGATAATTAACATGGCATCACCATAAGAAAAGAATCTATATTTTTCTTTCACTGCTTCAGCATATGCTTTCTTCACAAAGTCATAGTCTGCAAAAGCACTTACCATCATCAACAAGGTTGACTGCGGTGTGTGGAAATTTGTAATTAAACTATCAGCAATACTAAAATCATATGGAGGGAAAATAAATTTATTGGTCCAACCATTATAAGGATTTAAAGCGCCGTTTGTGCTTACTGAAGATTCAATTGCACGCATGGCTGTAGTTCCTACTGCACAAATACGTTTTTTCTTTTTCTTCGCGTTGTTTACAATTTCACAAGCTTCTGGCAAAATAATACATTGCTCAGAGTCCATTTTATGTTTGGTCAAATCCTCAACCTCAACATTTCTAAATGTTCCTAAGCCAATATGTAAAGTAACGTCAGCTGTTTGAACACCTTTAATTTCTAATCTTTTAAGCAATTCTCTTGAAAAGTGAAGTCCTGCAGTTGGTGCAGCAACAGCTCCCTCTTCTTTTGCATAAATAGTTTGGTATCTTTCTTCATCTTCAGGAACAACATCTCTCAACCCTTTAATGTAGGGTGGAATTGGCGTTTCTCCTAATTCAGTGATTTTTTCTTTAAACTCTTCGTACGAACCATCAAATAAAAATCGAATAGTTCTTCCTCTTGAAGTCGTGTTATCAATTACCTCAGCAACTAAAGAGTCGTCTTCAGTAAAATATAATTTATTACCGATTCTAATTTTTCTTGCAGGATCAACTAATACATCCCACAATAAGCTTTCTCTGTTTAATTCTCTCAACAAAAACACTTCAATTCTCGCACCAGTCTTTTCTTTGTTCCCATACATACGGGCTGGAAAAACTTTGGTGTTGTTCATAATCATCACATCACCATCATCAAAATAATCAATAACATCTTTAAAAACTTTGTGTTCTATGGTTTGTTTTTCTCTATTCAAAACCATCAATCTCGACTCGTCTCTATTCGGTACTGGATGTTCTGCGATTAAATTGTCTGGTAAATCAAAATCAAATGCGGATAATTTCATGAATTATATTGTTTTATTACAGAATTATTTTTGTTTAAAGCCTACAAAGGTAGTTAATTTTGGCGATATATACAATTAATTACGTTCCTGTCAGTTTACTTTATTTAATTTGTAACATTTAACAAAAAAACATTTATCAAAGTGTAACATTTACCAACCTATTACTGTCTTATTAATATGGCGTTTAAGATTACGATCTTATTATTATTTTTCTGCTTTCAAGTTGGTTACAGCCAAACCTTGAGCGGTTATGTAATGGATGAACAAAATAATCCAATTCCCTTCGCCACTGTGAATGTTAAAAACTTCGCCAATTTAGGAGCAAAAACAAACTTAGAAGGTTTTTATCAATTCTATGTCCCTGATGGGCAATACGAAGTGATTTATTCCAGTATTGGATTTGAATCAAAAACTTTGAAAGTTGTAATCAAAAGAAACCAAGATGTTGCACAAACAATTTTTTTGGAAGAGAATAATACGGAACTGATTGAGGTTGAAGTTTCCAGTAAAAGAGGTAATGTTGGGTATGAGCTTGTAAAAAATGTAATTGCTAACAGGGATAATTTATTGGAACCTTTTGATGGTTTTACTTGTGAAATTTATGTGAAAGAAAAAGAAACTTTTGATAAAAAAGAGAAAGAAAAAAAAGAAGAAGATATTGAAAATGCTGGCGAACCTAAAGATGTTTTTGAAGAGGAAAAAAAGGAAGTTGAAGCAAAAATTAACCAAGGTGAGCAAATGAATTTGATGGAAAGGCAGATAACTGTCAATTTTGAATACCCAAATAAAATTAAAGAAGAAGTCACTGCAAAATCAGAAATAGGGAAAGCACAACAATTGTATTTAACAAGAGCCCCTGTATATCCTAAAATCCGTTTCGATTTTTACAGTGGCTTAATGAGTCAAGAATTTTTACATGAAACCCCAATTGTTTCACCCCTTCACGCTTCAGGAATCCTATCTTATAAATACAAATTAAAAGAAATTATTACGGAAGGAAATGACACCATTTACAAAGTTAAAGTAATCCCCAGGAGTGTCGGTTCGAGTAGCATGGAAGGCTATTTATACATTAAAAAACATGCCTGGGCATTGACTAAAGTAGACCTGACCATCACCAAAGGCAATTTAAAACTTTACGACAGTTTTCGCATTGAGCAAACTTATACCCAATTCGACTCAATTTGGTTAGTCACCAGTCAACGATTTGAGTACCAAACAAAATATTTTAAAGAAACGGTGTTTGGGGTGACAGAAGTAACTTATTCAGACTTTAAATTAAATCCTGATTTTCCAAAAAAATACTTTGGGGCTGAAGTGGCAAAAACAACAAAAGAAGCCTTAGAAAGAGACACCACTTATTGGGATAATTTAAGACCCATTCCTTTAACGCCTGAAGAACAAAGAAAGAAATTTGTACAAGACAGTTTGACTGCCATTTATACTTCAGAAACCTATTTAGATTCCGTAGATGCAGATTTTAATCGAATCACTTTTTTGAAAGTATTATACCAAGGTGTTGGCTATAGAAACAGGGATAAAAAAACACAATGGCGCTTTTCATCTTTGGTCGATTTTATTGAACCATTCGGAATCGGCGCACCAAGGGCTGGTCCATACATTGGTTACTTTAAGAAATTTGAAAACGAAACGTATGTCAATACTTGGATGAATACTTCGGTAGGATTATTGAATGGAGATTTTAGAGGCAATACAGGTATTTACCATTATTACAACCCCAATAAACTAGCACAATATTACCTCTACTACTCGCATGGCTTAGGCGCAATTAATTTTAATTCTGCCTTTCTCGACCAATTAAAACTCAGCAATTATTTTAATGTCGACAATTTTACGGCTTCTCATACTTTTGAAATAGTAAATGGTTTACAATTGCGAACGCAAATGAGCGCCCAATATCGTTATCCCATGCAGAATTTAAGATTTGTGGATGTAAAATGGTTAGATTCATTGGTAGACAAAGGAGACCCTTATCAATTCGAACCTTATACTTCAACCCGAGCAATGATTTCGCTCCGCTATACACCTTTTCAAAAATATGTAACAGAGCCCTACAGAAAAGTGGTATTGGGATCTGCCTGGCCAAGTTTTACCTTGCGGTATGAAAAAGGAATCAAAGGACTTTTTGGCTCTGATGTCGACTTCGATTACATTGCTTTTGACATCACCCAAGAACTTTCTATTGGAACCTTAGGGAAAACAAATTATTATTTTACAACTGGGAAATTCCTCAACCAAAAGAACATTGAGTTGGTAGACAAGAAATTTTTTAGGCGATCGGACTCTACTATTTTTAGGTACATTATGACTACACCTACCAATAGTTTTCAAAATTTAAAAAGCCAATACGAAACCGAGAATTGGTATGCGGAATTTCATGCCATTCACCATTTCAATGGGGCCATTATCAATAAAATTCCATTCATGAAAAAAACAAGGATTCGTTCATTAGCTGGGACCGGTTTTTTATACCTTCCAGAATACAATAATCTCTTTTATTACGAGGCTTATGTAGGACTGGAGCGAAATTTTAAAATGTTCCGAAGTATTGTCAGGCCTGCTGTGTACTTAGTTTATTCCGATTCTAACTACCAACCCCCCAATTTAAGAATTAAAGTATCTTTGGATGTTTTAGACACCCGTGACATGAAATTTAATTTTTAAGAATGATCTCCATTGTAATGCCCATGCGCAATGCCATGCCTTATTTAAAGGAATGCATTGATTCCATCATCAATCAAACAGACCCTAACTGGGAATTGCATGTGGTAAACGACCATTCGACTGACGATAGTTTTGAAATTTTACAAGCATATGCCATTTTGGATGCTAGAATCCATGTCTACTCTGCCAAAGGAAAAGGCATCATTGATGCACTACAGCAAGCCTACGCTCATGTTTCAGGTGAATACATCACAAGAATGGATGCAGACGATATTATGCCACTAAATAAGTTAAAATTATTGAAGTCGGTATTAGATAAAAATCCAAATGCGGTGGCGACTGGCATGATCAAATACATAGGCGAAAATTTAAGAGAAGGCTATCTAAAATATGAAGAATGGATGAATAAGCTCATGGCAGAACATACCCATTACCATCAAATTTACAGAGAATGTGTCATCCCCTCACCCGCATGGATGATGGAAAGGAATTTATTCGATAAAATTGGCGGTTTCACCCCTAAAACCTACCCAGAAGATTATGATTTGACTTTGAGAATGTATGCCCATCAAATCCCATTTGTCGCCGTGCAAGAGGTAGTACACATTTGGCGAGATTACCAAGAAAGAACATCAAGAAATGACCCCAATTATGCCTTTAACGCCTTTGAGGAATTGAAAACGGAATACTTTCTAAAACTAGACCAGCAATCAAACAAGAAGCTGGTGCTTTGGGGCGGTGGAAAAAAAGGAAAAAATATTGCACTTTTACTCCAAAAGCATGGGGTGGAATTTATTTGGGCTTGTAACAACCCAAAGAAAATTGGACAAGCCATCTATGACCAAACCATGTCAGACATTGACTTGGTATTCGAAAAAGAAATTGATTATCAAGCCATCATTGCCGTCGCCCAACCCGAAGAACAAGTATTGATTCAAGGAACATTGGATAAACTTCCGAATGTGGAAGCCTTTTGGTTTTGTTGAAATATGAGTAGAAAGTATTTAGTATCAAGAATTAAGTACAGGGTAGAAAATTTATTTAGATAACAAGTTCTGAATCAACTCCTGAAAGACCGGTTTCAAGACTGTTTTTACAACACTTGCTCTTACCGGATTTAATTAATTTCAATACTAATATGTTGTAATACAAATATTATTAGTACATTAGGTGCAAATCATAATAAAACTTACCATGAAATCTTTTATCTTTTATCTTTTATCTTTTCAGGTAGTTGTTTCTCCCAAGCCCACCCAATTGATATTGTAAATAAATGTGAAGAACCCATTATTGTTGATGTATATGCTTTGAATGTTTGCCAATATAATGGTTCAGCTGCTCCGTTTCATTTACCACAAATCACAGTTCAACCACAAACTACTCAAGTTTTATACCCAGTTTATCCAATTTCGACTAATCCTAGTGCCCACTGGCATGTGGCGGCTGCCTCTACAACTATATCAGGTACAGCACATTGGCTACAGATAAGATATAACCCAACCTATTGTAGTCCGTCAATGGCATGGCCAAACTTTTTCTCTGGACAATTAACTGCCATTTGGTATAATTATACGAACATTGGTTATACAGAAGCAATAGTATTTGACTGTTAAAAACAAACTATGAAAAACTTTTTACTAACATTGATTTTAGCGAGTACCACAATCATTTCTTTTGCTCAAACCACTGCTATACCCGACCCTAGTTTTGAGGCTTATTTAGTAGCTGAAGGTTTTGACACAGACGGTGTGATTAATGGACAAATTTTAACAGCCGACGCCCAAAACATTGACACAATAGTTATTCCAGCTCCAAACGTCAGCACTTTTGCAGGAATGGAAACATTTACCAATCTTAAATATTTATCGATAAGTGGTTTTAATGGGAACTCAGTAGACTTACAAGGGCTTGTTTCATTAGAAACACTTCATATTACTTATTCAGCAATAGATTCCGTTTTTTTTAATCCCAACATGCCGCTAAAGAGCATAAATATTTACACAACTAATCTTGTGTATCTAGACCTAACGGAATGTCCACAATTAAATTGGCTAAGCGCTAAACGTGGTCAATTAGATTCTATCAATTTAAATGCTAATAATTTACTTAGTAATCTTGATTTATCATGGAATGAGTTAACATACATCAATGTAGACTTTAACATAAACTTAAAATATTTATCAATGCCAAATAACCACTTAAAAAGTATTAATACAAGTAACTTAGATTCCTTGTTGAGTATTAACCTTATTGTTAATGAACTAACATCATTGGATGTATCACATAACCAACTATTAAATTTTTTTATGTGTGACACCAACCAAATAGAAAAACTTGATGTTTCACAAAATCCACTACTTGCTTATTTATATTGCAATAACAATAATTTAAACGAATTAAATCTTCAAAACGGAAGCAATCATTTAATTGCTGGTTTTGGTTTTAAAGCAGAAAACAACCCTAATTTAACATGTATACAAGTAGACAGTGTTAGCTATAGCAACAATACTTGGACAAATATAGATCCTCAATCATATTTTAGCACTTATTGTGGGTACGATTTAGGAATTGAAGATTTAAAAACACAAACCTTGCGCCTATTTCCGAATCCTACCTCCAAGGAATTTACCGTTCAACTACCTGAAGTCATTCAACAAGGCACCCTGCAAATTTTTAATGCTATGGGACAAGAAGTTTTTAGAGAAAACATAGTAAACCAAAGTGAATTGCAGCTAAATATTAACCAACCTGCTGGTTTTTATTTCGTAAAAGTAAGGAGCTCAAAAAAAGTATTTACAGCTCATCTATTGATTGATTAGAAGATTAACAACACATTCCAAGTGAAGTTCTTCCTTTTTTAACATTCAGACACAACAAAAAGCTATTTCATTATCAAACTAATCAACTCCTGAAAGACCGGTTTCAAGACTGTTTTTACAACACTTGCTCTTACCGGATCGTATTTCAGCTCTTCGTCATTCATGTACAATATCTTATTCATTTCTAATTGTAAGGCATGTTGGTTTTCTTCAGGTTTTCCAAAATAACGGGTAATGTGCCCTCCTTTAAATGGACTGTTATGATTCACATTAAAAGGACCTTTTCTTAAGGTATTAATTGCAGTTTCAATAATTTTTGAGTCCGCCGTTTTATGGTCATTATTTCCTAAAATCATATCAGGAAAAGGGTCTTTTTGAATGGAAGGCACCAAGTGACGTATGGAATGGGCATCCCAGAGTAACACTTTTCCGAATTCCGCTTTTCTTTCATCCAACAAAGCTTGTACTTTTTGATAATAGGTCCAGTAATATTGCTTTAACCTTCTTTCAACTTCCGCCTGGGTTGGGTCTTGTGCCGCCTTATAAATAGGCTTGCCAAAAAAATCTGTATAAGAACACAAGCCAGTAATGATTCTACCATCATTATATAAAGGCTTACTTTCTGGGTCGCGGTTTAAATCGATTACCCAACGACTGTATTTGGCGTGAATAACTGTAATACCTAACTCACTTGCAAAATCATACACATCCTCTACATTCCAATCTGTGTCATCTAAAACATTGAGTTGACTCTCCAAATAATCATTTTTTACTTCATCAGGGAAATCAGTCCCCGAATGAGGTACAGAAATAATAATTGGAACTTTAGGCCCTTTAGGCTCAATGATGTGAAATGGTTGGTCCATGTTTATTGATTTGAGAGATAGCTAAGTTACAAAATTTAGTAAATTAGTAATACAATACAAGATTCAATTATAAAAAATGTCAGAAAACACAAAACATTACACCTTTATTGGAGCCGGAATTATGAGTGCAACTTTGGCCACTTTAATCAACCAATTGGATCCCAAAGTGAACATTCACATTTATGAAAGATTGGACCGGGTGAGTGCTGAAAGTTCTGACGCCTGGAACAATGCAGGAACAGGACACTCTGCTTTTTGTGAATTGAATTACACACCTCAACGCGAAGATGGGAGTATTGACATGTCAAAAGCCTTGCACATAGCAGAATCTTTCGAAATATCGAAACAGTTTTGGGCTTACTTGGTCTCCAATAAGCTCATTGAATCCACTACCCCTTTCATTAACGACATTGACCACATGAGTTTTGTATGGGGAGAAGAAAATGTTGCTTTTTTGAAAAAACGCTACCAAACCTATCAGCAATATGCCATTTTTAAAGACATGATTTATTCCGAGGACCATGACCAAATTCAAAAATGGGTACCTTTGATTATGCAGAATCGAAGGTCTTCAGAAAAGATTGCTGCCACCAGAATGCCCATTGGAACAGATGTTAATTTTGGTGCTTTAACAAGAGGAATGATTGCTAATTTAAAAGATAAAGATCAAGTAACTGTCCATTTAGGACATGAAATAAAGGATATTGAAAAGGAGACAATAGTCAATGGGAAATTGAAGTGAAAGATTTAGCAAAGGACAAGGAATTTGAGTTCAAAACTGATTTTGTATTTATTGGTGCTGGTGGAGGTGCCATTCCCCTATTGGAAAAAACAGACTTAAAACAAGCCGAAGGTTATGCCGGTTTCCCTGTGAGTGGTCAATGGTTAAAATGCAACAATCCAGCAGTGATTGCACAACATGAGGCCAAGGTTTATGGGATGGCCGAAACGGGCGCTCCTCCAATGTCGGTTCCGCACCTTGACAGTAGAATGCTCGACGGTAAAAAAGCATTGTTATTTGGGCCTTACGCTGGTTTTTCAACCAAATTTTTAAAATTCGGTTCTTATTTCGACTTGCCATTGTCACTAGAAGTCCACAATATCTGGCCTTTACTATCGGCTGGAATAAAAAATTTCGCATTAACAAAATACTTGGTCAAACAAGTCATTCAGTCTCCTGAAGACCGATTCGACATGTTAAAAAAGTATTATCCTAGCGCCAAGTTTGAAGACTGGGAATTGGTACAAGCTGGACAAAGGGTACAGATTATAAAAAAGGATGTAAAAGGGGGTGGGGTCCTTAAATTTGGAACTGAAATAGTGCGTGACGAAGATGGCTCTTTGGCGGCCTTACTAGGTGCTTCTCCTGGTGCATCAACTTCAGTTTCTATTATGCTCGACGTCATTAAGCAATGCTTTCCTGAAAAATTCAACTCAAAAGCTTGGCAAGATAAATTGAAGCAAATGATTCCGAGTTTTGGTTGTTCTTTAATCGAAGACGGGAATTTATGCCTTGCCACTCGAGCAGCTACTACTAAGATTTTAAAATTAGAAGATATTTAACTACCCAATACTTTTTTAATCAAACAAAATCCACATTAAAATGTGCCCCTTTGTTTTCATGTCTTCTACTGGCTTGAGAAACGATCAGGTAAGCAATGGTAATCAAGTTTCTGAGCTCACATAATTGAGGAGAAATAACCGTTGAATTATATAAGTCTTCTGTCTCTTTATAATGAATTTCTAGTCGGCGTAGTGCACGTTGAATACGAACGTTTGAACGTACTATGGCCATATAATCAGACATGATAATCTTTAACTCTTTGCGGGAGTGAGTAATCAAGACCAACTCTTTGGGTGCCAAAGTTCCTTTTGCATTCCAAGTTGGAATATTTTCTTGCATTTCAATGGCATCAATACTTTTAGCAACCTCTTCTGCAGCTCTATGTGCATAAACCAAACCTTCTAACAAGGAGTTAGAAGCCAAACGGTTTGCACCATGTAAACCTGTTCTCGAACATTCTCCAATGGCCAATAAATTAGTAATATTAGTCCTTCCTTTTTTATCGACATTAATGCCACCACACATATAATGGGCTGCTGGAATTACTGGTATAAAATCGGTGTTTGGATCAATGCCAATACTTTTACATTTATCGTAAATATTAGGGAAATGTTTATAAAACTCAACCTTGTCTAAATGGGTACAATCTAAATAAACGAAACGTTCACCCGTCACTTTCAACTCTTTATCAATGGCCTGAGAAACAATATCTCTGGAAGCCAACTCTCCCCTTTCATCTGTTTTAAAGACAAACCGCTCTCCTTTTACATTTCTAATATAAGCGCCAAAACCACGAACGGCTTCAGAAATTAAAAAATTTGGACTGGCATCAGGTTCGTATAAAGCGGTAGGATGGAATTGTACAAATTCCATATCTGAAATCTTTGCCTTGGCGCGATATGCCATGGCAATTCCATCACCCGTTGCTACGTTAGGATTCGTAGTATGAATATACACCTGTCCTACTCCACCGGTCGCCAACAATGTAATTTTTGCTAATGCGCGGTGTATAATTTTTGTTTTATTGTCGAGTACATAAGCACCATAACAATGGTTTTCTGAAAAGCGATTCACACTTAAACCCAAGTGGTGATCAGTAATCAAATCAATGGCATAATGGTGTTCGAAGACATGAATATTTGGCGCAGCTGCTATTTTTTGTAATAAGGCCCTTTCAATTTCATATCCAGTAATGTCTTTGTGATGTAATATTCTATTGGCTGAATGACCGCCTTCTTTTCCTAAATCATATTCACCATCTTGACCTTTGTCGAAGGAGGCACCCCACTCAATAATTTCATTAATTCTGGCAGGCGCTTCTTCCACTACAATCTTCACCACCGATTTGTCATTCACATTGTCCCCTGCCAATAAAGTATCATCAATATGACTTTGAAAGGAATCGAGTTGATTAAGTACAACCGCTACACCACCTTGGGCATATTTGGTATTACATTCATCAATTTTATTTTTGGTAACAATGTTCACCGTTTTAGTAGGATTTTGAGCCGCTACTTTAATCGCATAGGTCAACCCTGCTATTCCTGAACCAATAACTAAAAAATCGGATTGTATCATTTTCTTGCTGAGATGGCTAACATTCTTTCAATTGGTAAAAGTGCTCTTTTGCTAATTTCCATAGGCACTACTACCGCAGGAGATTCATGCTTCATGCACAAATATAATTTTTGCATGCTATTCATTTTCATGAAATGACATTCAGAACAAGCACAAGATACATCTTCTTCAATCGGTGCTGGAATTAATTTTTTATTCGGTACTTCTGCTTTCATTTTATGCAATATCCCTGCTTCTGTCGCAACAATAAACTCATCTTTTGGAGAAGTTTTAACATGGTTAATCAAGCCTGAAGTTGAACCAATGTATTTTGCTACCTTTAAAATATGTGCTTGAGATTCCGGATGAGCAATAATTTCTGCATTTGGATTTTCAATTGCTAATTTTAATATCTTATCAATATCGAAGGCTTCGTGTACATAACAAGCACCATCCCACAGTAACATTTCCCTACCTGTTTTCTTTTGAATATAAGCACCCAAGTTTTTATCAGGGGCAAAAATAATTGGTTTACCTGCTGGAATTGAAGCGACTATTTTTTCGGCATTAGATGAAGTACAAACGATATCACTCAATGCTTTAATGTCGGCTGAGCAGTTTATATAAGTCACCACGGTATGATCGGGGTGTGCTTCAACAAATTCCTTAAACTTTGCTGGTGGACAAGATTCTGCCAAAGAACAACCTGCCCTTAAATCTGGTAATACCACTAATTTATCTGGGTTTAAGATTTTAGCCGTCTCTGCCATAAAATGCACCCCTGCAAATACAATCATAGCGGCGTCTACCTCTGCTGCTTTTTGAGAAAGTGCTAAACTATCACCTACAAAATCAGCTATATCTTGAATAGGTCCTTCCTGATAATAATGTGCCAAAATAACGGCATTTTTTTCTTTCTTGAGTTTATTAATTTCTGCTACTAAATCAATTTCCTTAGGAATGGCGACATCAATAAAACCTGTTTTTTCAACGTTTTTGATTGCCTCTTCTATTGTATTGTCCATTTTAATATTGTGTTCGTTGTTCAAATTTAAGTAATCAACCCAAATACATACCTGTTTTAATTGGTTTTTTTTATAATTTAAAGGTTTGAAAACCTATTTAACCACTTAGGCACAAATTTTGAACCAAATTCATCAGTAACTAATAAAATTATGAAAAAATATATCCTTACTGCTTTTTTACTGAGCCTCATTTCAATTGGCTTTTCTCAACCCGACCCAAATGCAAAACCTGAACCAAAGGTGATTAAATGTACAGACGCTCGTTTTACGCGAGTAAAAGATTGTGCCGAAATGGTATATTTTGACGAAGACCAAAATGCGGTATTTCACCAAAAATCAGGAAAACCATTTACTGGTTATTGCAAGTCTTGTTTTTTTAATGATAATCTTGAAATGTACTTACAATTCGTTGATGGTCGTGCAGAAGGAAAAGATACTATTTATTACGAAAACGGCAGCATCAACCTTATCCGTTCTCATTACTTAGGAAAAGAAGATGGCACTTGGTTGTTTTACAATGAGGATGGCACCATTAAATGGGAAAAAAATTATTTTGCGGGTGCACCAGAAGGGAAACATGTTTATTACTACCCAGATGGAAATATTTACAAAATTGAGACATGGAAAGCTGGTGCTTTAAATGGCATAAAAAAGGAGTTTTTTGAAGGAAAAAATGGAAACGCAGGTAAACTTAAAAAAGAAATCGGTTATAAAAATGGGAATTTTGACGGGGTTTATAAAACCTATTTTGAAAATGGACAAATAGCCATAGAACAAATTTTTAAGGAGGGTCAGAAAGATGGTTTGTCTTCATATTATTACGACGACGGAAAATTATTGTACACTGAAAATTATAAAAATGGTAAGAAAGAAGGACAAGTAAAAAGATTGTATCAAAATGGAAACACTTGGATTATTGAACGCTATAAAAAAGGAGAGAAAAGTGGCGTATGGGAAGAGTACTATGAAGATGGCACTTTAAAATATGAAGCCAAATGGGATAAAAACAAATTAGTGGAGGAACATTTTTATAATGAAAATGGTGATGAAATAAAAAAAGCTGACGAAAAGGAAGCAGAAGAGAAGTAAATAATTAAAATCACTGACAACTTGTCTAATTTAGTCGGTAGATTTTATCTTCGTATGATTTTTGCTATCAACTTATAAAAAACATACATGAAAATTTTACATTTCTTATTTTTACTAGGCGTTTGCTTTACCATATTTGAATTTATTTGGGGATTATTCAAATTCGCATTCAATTTTTTAACAAGTAGTTTCGCTAGTCCATTAAAAACAAATACGCTTAGAATTGTAAAATATGTATTATTTGTAGGTACAACAATTCAATTTATACAAAGTAGTAACAGTTCTGGGCAAATGATACAGTCCCCTAACATTTCCATCAGTATCGCTACTTTATTAATGGGCCTTTATTTAATTGGCAAATTTCAGAACAGGGCAGCTTTTGCGCAAATTAAAAGTATGGCAGGGCAATTTACAAAAGGATTTTCGAGCAGTTTTGATGTAAAACTAGAAATTGCATTGATAATTGGTGCCTTGGTATTTTTCATACTGGGATCATTAAATCCAACATTCATTGAAAATCGTGTGACCACTTGGTTCTCGGATGCCATTATTAATATTTACGACACCCCATTTTTTGGTTTTATTTTTATGGTTATAGCCTTTTTTGTTTTGATCAATGCCATTTCTCGCGGCTCCTCCATCATTGGAAAATTAATCACTGGTCAATCTTTTAAAGAAGCAACTGCAAAAGAATCTCCTTTTCAAAATTTT
>CBDUKB010000066.1:0-14015 GCA_965367695.1 uncultured Putridiphycobacter sp. | reverse complement strand
TTTCGACTACAATAAAAAAAGATTTAATCATGCGCCTTGATTTTGGCTCAGAGAAATTAGAAGCGGATTTAAACGATAAGGATATTCAACATTTATCAGATAACCAAGCAAGTTATGAAAACTTAGGTATGTCAAAGTCCGATACAGTTGCGGGACTTAAAGCTACTTTTTACAAGGTAAAAAGTGCAAATGAAAAAGTGGGTGAATTTGAAACAGCTTTCTCTGAAAACCTTTCCATTGAAAATACCGAATGGTTTACCTCTTACAATGGAACAAAAGGAATTCCTTTAATCTATATCATTGAGCGTTATGGAGTGATTATGCATGTAAGAGCATACAAGTTTAAAGCAAGAGAAATAAGTGATGATGAATTTGAAACAGAGAAAAATTTCAAAGGGGTTACTTATACTGATTACGAAAATAAAGTAAACGAATTATTCCAGTTAATTATTGAAGAATAATTACCTGCCAAACTGATTTTTACGGTAAATAGCAGCGTTTTTTAAATGCTTAGCATAAGAACTTGCAAAATTATGTTTTGAGGTTCCATCACCTACTGCACACATAAATATATAATCGTGTTTTTCATAGTTTAACACCGCATCTATTGCTTTTTTAGATACCAACATGATTGGTCCAGGAGGCAATCCAGCATAGAGGTAAGTGTTATAAGGACAATCTTTATCTCTATGTTTGAATAACAATCGTTGAACCCCATTTAATTCATCCCCCCAGCAAAATTTAAAAGTTGGATCTGATTCTAATTTAATCCCTCTTTCTAACCGATTCAAATACAAACCTGCAATAGTTGGCCATTCACTTTCTAATTTACTTTGTTCTGACATCACTATGGAAGCCAAAGTAGCAACTTGTGACTGGGTTAAATTCAATTTTTTAGCTTTTGCTAATCTTTCTGCATTCCAAAAACTTTTGTATTTTTTAGCCATAAAAGCTACGAATTCTTCTGCGCTGATGTCCCACTCACCAATTTCATAAGTATCAGGTAAAAAAAGTGAAATGATTGTTTCTTCCTTAAACCCATATTTTTTTAAAACCTCCTCTGACAAGATATAATTAACCAAAGTAGCAGAATCAGCTTCAATACTTCCAGCAACTTTACTGATCATTGTTGGAATATTCTGAGAATAGGTAAAAGCTATTTTTACATTTTTTAATTCCTGGTTCCCATTTTTTAATGCGTAAATCACATGCTTTAATTTCTGCCCATTTTGAAAGCGATACTTTCCAGGTTCCAAATTCGATACTGTTAAACCAAATTCATTTGCATAGGACTTATATTCAGCATTTGAATTAAATATTTTTGCTTGTACTAGTAAGTTACCTACAACCTCTAAATTAGCATCACTTGGAATAAAAATTGTGATTTCATCCTTTGAATCTAGCTTTAAGGTACTAAAGTGCTTACTATACCTTGGCAGAATTAAAAATGCTCCCACAACAACTCCTATTATCACCAATGCAACAATTATTTTTTTCATCTTATATCTTTTTAAAATAAGTCAACAAATTATAGTGTTTAGCCTGGTATTCATATTGCTCTGAAAGTTTTTCATTCATTTTGTAACCTACTTTCTTGAATACCACATTAGATTTCATATTCTCTTCTAGAATTTTTGCTTTTAAAACTTTAATTTTAAAATTATTACGCGCAATAACTTCTATTTCTTCTAAAGCGCGTGCTGCATAACCAGCTCCCCGAAACTTTTTATCAATTAATATACCAATACTGACTTCCTTTTTTTCTTTATCATACTCGAAAAGGTCAACACATCCTATAACAGCCCCTTCGTTTATCGTTACTATAAACCGTTCTTGTTTATCATGTACTAACTTAGGTGGATTGGAAACAAATTCATTTATTTCTAACATGGAGTATGGAGTTGTAATACCACTGTACACCCATATTTCAGCATCATTCTCCCATTCAAAAACAATGGATGCATCTGTTTTTTCGAGTGCCCTAAAAGCAATTTTCTGATTACTTTTCAGCTTCATCTCCCCGCTATTTCACCTTCAAAAACAAATTTAGCAGGACCCGATAACCAAACATTTTCAAATTGATTATTGATTACTTCAAAGGAAACAGATAAGTTACCACCCACTGCTTTTACTTTTACTTTTCCTTTATTTAAATTATTTTTAAAAGCAAATGTCAAGGCGGCTGCAGTTGCGCCTGTACCGCAAGCTAAAGTTTCAGCTTCCACTCCCCTTTCATAAGTGCGAATAGCAATTTCATCCCCAGCAATCTCGTGAATTACATTTACATTCGTACCATTAGGCATGTATTTTTGATCGAATCTTATTTTAGGACCGAATGATAAAATATCAACCGCTTCAACAGCTGAAACAAATCTAATAAAATGAGGCGACCCTGTATCCATAAAAAAATCAGCTCCTTCATTGGTAGGCAAAGCAACATTTTGCATATGAATATCAACAGCACTATCACTGATAATGGCTTCATGCATACCATCTATGGCTTCAAAAGTAACCTTGTCATTGTTAAACACACCAATATGTTTGGCAAATGCAACTGCGCAACGACTCCCATTTCCACAAAAACTTTGGCTCCCATCTGGATTATAAAAATCCATTTTAAAATTGGAAACAGCATGATTTTCAATAAATATTAATCCATCTGAACCAATCCCATATTTTCTATCACAAACTTGTTTACACCATTCAACTTTATCTCCCTTAAAAGCCCCTTGTCGGTTATCAACCATTACAAAATCATTACCAGCTCCTTGGTATTTATAAAATTTAATCATCAATCTTATTTGGTTTTGGAATACTATTTAATTCTTTAAAATCACTAGATTCTACTAATTTATAGTATTTTTTATTGTTTAAAAAATAATAAGTCTGCTCGTCCTTGTATACTTTGGGAGTATTTGAAGGTAAGATGCCAAATACAATTAATTTAGATTTTGAAAGTTTATATCCTTTGTAATTAATTGGTGATTGCCAATACTCTACCATCAAATTTTCTTTATGTACAACTGCTACATCTAATAATTTTGACAACAAAGTATCTTCATTTTCTTTTGATAAGTAATTGATACGGACAAGGAGGGAACTCAATTTTTTATCTCTTTTAATATTTAAGGTGTCAGTATCAATTATTTCTTCCACAACATCTTCTTCAAATTCAAGTAAAACAGAATCCCTGTCAACCACCACTACTTGACCTGAAGAATCTGCCGCAACAAAAACTGTATCAGTTTGTTTTACTACCGTTTTCACTTCAACGGGTACTTCAACATATTTTGGTTTGATGATGGTATCAACCACCGGTTTAGAAATAATTCTTTTAATGATAGGTACATTCACACTCTGACCAATAATAAAGCCAAGCAATGCACCTAAAACTAAAAAACCAATTCCAAAAAATGCTTTTTTCAAAATAAAAAAATTTAGGCAAAGTTAGGATAAAAATCATTTTCTAAAGAAAGAAAAAACTAACTTTGTATTGTGCGTATAATTTATTCGATATTCAATGAAATTTGGAACCTATTTATAGAAATGGCTCCTTATTTATTATTAGGGTTTTTAATTGCCGGTTTATTGCACGTCTTTTTACCAAAATCTTTATTTAAAAAACATTTAGGAAAACCCACTTTAGGTTCAATTCTAAAAGCGACCTTATTAGGAATCCCACTTCCATTGTGCTCTTGTGGTGTTATTCCAACAGGTGTTTCTATCTATAAAAATGGGGCGAGTAAAGGTGCGACCAGTTCTTTTTTAATTTCAACCCCTCAAACGGGGGTCGATTCCATGTTGATTACGTATTCTCTTATGAATATATATTGGGCATTGGCAAGACCAGTTATTGCTTTAATTACGGGTGTTTTAGGTGGATGGTTTATCGAAAAAACCACTGGATCAAAAACAAACATACAAGTTGAAGACACTACCCAACCAGAAGTGATTTCTTTAACTTTGAATCAAAAAATTAAGCACACCTTCCAATATGCCTTTGTCGACTTTTTAAGTGATATATCAAGACAATTATTACTGGGTGTATTATTGGCTGCAGTGATTACTGCATTTGTTCCTGCTGATTTTTTAAATCAGTTTGGCAATAACACTATTTTAAGTATGCTCATCATTCTCATTGCTTCGGTCCCAATGTATGTATGCGCTACAGGTTCAGTACCAGTAGCTACTTCATTATTAATTATTGGAGTTAGTCCAGGAGCAGTATTGGTATTTTTAATGGCTGGACCAGCTACCAACATTGCTACCATCACTGTACTTTGGCGTTCCATTGGTAAAAAATTTACCATAGCATACTTATCAGTAATTATATTCGGTGCTTTAGGGTTTGGCTTATTAATCGAGTATGTTTTGGACCCAAGTTGGTTTGTTTTAAATGACATTGCGGCAGCCCATCAACACGAACATAGTAATTGGTTAAATATAATCAGTGGAATCGTATTAATTGTCATGATATTACATGTTGAATTCAAAAAATTATTCCCTGAAAAAATAAAAATAGAAAAAATGGAAAAAGCGTACATAGTCGAAGGAATGACTTGTAATCATTGCAAAAACAATGTTGAATCCAATGTTGGTAAAATGGACAAAGTGAACAGTGCCAAAGTTGATTTAGGTAATCATACCTTAATTATAGAAGGTGAAATTGATGCTGATTCAATCGAGAAAAAAGTGACTGATTTAGGCTATACTTTCAAAGGAGAAGCTTAAACGAAAAAGGCTAAATAGTCTTTTGTATTCAATAATCTTGACCTTTTTAAATAAGCATGGTCAGGATAATAAATAAATAGACAAGAACCATGTTTAATCCAGTCTACCACTTTATCAAAGTTTTTGTAAGGCATGGCTGGACAACCATAAGAACGACCTAACATACCATATCTATTTAAAAACTCATAAGTGGCATAATCCGCACCATGCATCACGACGCCTCTACTACTCGCATTATTATTAGTGTACTCTAATCCGTCAAGTCGCAAAGCTAAATCGTATTTAGCGCTATTGTAAGTTGATGTGGTGACATAAAAACCAATGCTACTTTGATGAGATGAGTTGGTATTGGAAAAATTTTTAGCATAAAGACCACCTGAATTTTTTCCATGAGATACAATTGACTTGTAAATAATTCTGTTGTAGCAAATATCGATAATAAATAAACGTTCTTCGGTAGATGGTTTTTCAAAATCAATCACTGTAAAAAAGCGCTCCTTAGCAACCTTTTTTTTCCTCAATAAATTGAAATAGCCTTTAGCTGCATATTCAAACGCAGTATAGCTCAATGTTGTATCCCCCAATGTATTGTATAATCCATGGGTGAAGTTTAAAAAGTCTTTTTTTGCTTTTACGTAAACTGAATCGTTTGATAAACTTGCTACTTTTTCATTAAACAAACTACCACCATTTGAATTAGAAAAGCCACAAAACGATAAAAAAAACATACTTACAAAAAGAAAGCTTTTTTTCTTATTCCTTGCAATCATACTGCAAATATACGTATTTTCCATTATTTTTGTTTCCGTTTTAAAAAATACCTTACAACTAAATAAGAACAACGACCCGTTAATAACACATATGAGTATCGAAAAAGAAGTTCAAAAAAGAAGAACATTTGCCATTATTTCACACCCTGATGCCGGAAAAACTACCTTAACTGAGAAGTTATTATTATTTGGAGGAGCCATTCAAACCGCAGGTGCCGTCAAAAATAATAAAATTCAAAAAACAGCCACTTCAGATTTCATGGAGATTGAAAAACAAAGAGGTATTTCTGTTGCTACCTCTGTGATGGCATTTGAATATGATGGAAAACAAATTAATATATTAGATACACCCGGTCACAAAGATTTTGCTGAAGACACCTACCGAACTTTAACAGCTGTTGATAGCGTAATTTTAATTATTGACTGTGCATCTGGTGTGGAAGCGCAAACTGAAAGATTAATGGAAGTTTGTAGAATGCGGAAAACACCTGTTATTGTCTTTATCAATAAAATGGACCGTGAAGGAAGAGATCCTTTTGATTTGTTAGATGAATTAGAGTCTAAGCTTGACATTAAAGTCAGACCACTTTCTTGGCCAATTGGGATTGGGCATACCTTTAAAGGGGTGTACAATATATTTGACAAAAACTTAAATTTATTTGCTGCTAATAAAACAAAAATAAGTGAAGAAATCATTAATGTAAAAGACATTAACGATCCAGAATTAAACGAAATTATTGGGGACAATGCAACTGAAGTATTAAGAGAAGAAATGGAGTTGATTAATGGAGTTTACGACCCATTTGATCCAGAAGAATACTTAAGAGGCGATATTGCACCTGTATTTTTCGGCTCGGCAGTTAACAATTTTGGTGTCAAAGAATTATTAGAGGCTTTTTTACGCATTTCTCCCCAACCTAGAGGAAGGGAATCTGACCATGGTTTTATTAAACCATTGGATAAAGACTTTTCTGGTTTTGTATTTAAAATCCATGCTAATTTAGATCCTAAACACCGAGATAGAATTGCTTTTTTAAGAATAGTTTCCGGTAAATTTGAAAGAAATACTTTTTATAATCATTCAAGGAATGAAAAAAAGATGAAATTCTCGAACCCTACTTCTTTTATGGCCCAAGATAAAAGTGTTATTGACGAAGCATATCCAGGTGATGTGATTGGCTTGTATGATACGGGAACTTTTAAAATAGGTGACTCCATTTCTGCTGGAAGTGAACCTATTAATTTCAAAGGAATTCCTAGTTTTTCACCAGAAATATTTATGGAATTGGAAAACAGAGACCCTATGAAATCAAAGCAGTTAGACAAAGGAATTAAACAATTGACTGACGAAGGAGTTGCCCAATTATTTATCCAACAACCTGGTAACAGAAAAATTGTTGGAACAGTAGGTCAATTACAGTTTGAGGTAATTTCATATCGTTTAGAGCACGAATACGGCGCAAAATGTGCATTTACACCTAAAAGATATTATAAAGCTTGTTGGATGACAACCAGCAATCAAAAACAATTGGAAGACTTTATTAAGGCAAAAACGGTGTACATTGCAAAAGACAAAGATGACAATTATGTATTTTTAGCTGAAACACCATTCTTATTACAAATGGCACAGACTGATTATCCAGATATCACTTTTCATTTCACATCAGATTTTAAAGTAGGAAAATAATAATATGAATTTTTTAGGCCATTGTTTATTGACCCAATACAATCCAGAATTTATTCCTGGCAACATTGGGGGTGATCATTTTAAAGGTGACCTAAATAACTTCGACAACCTTCCTCAAAACATCATGAAAGGGGTTGCCATTCACAGATACATTGATTCTTACACCGATTCTTCTGCAGAAATTCAAGCAGTAGCGAAAATTTTTCAAGAAGGCGGCGTGAAACGTATATCTTATATAGCTAGCGATATTATTTTAGATCATTTCATCAGTCTAAATTGGCATGCCTTCTCCCCCATTCCTTTGCCTGACTTTATTCAAAGTATTTACAAATTAACTAAAAGTGAACTAGACCATTTTCCAAATAAATTTCATTATATTTTTTCTAAAATGATGGAGAAAGACTGGTTGTCAAGATACATTGATGAAGATGGAATTGAATTGACACTTTATAAATACGAACAAAGAATTCCTTTTACTAATAACTTGCATGAAGCATTTACTGTATATAAGGAAAATCAAGTCGAAATAAACAGGTATTACCAGGTTTTTATGGAGCGAATCATGACCGATATCAACCAAGAATTTAAACTAAACGTCACTTTACCATCTAATAATAAATGAAGTTACTTTTTCTAACAGACGGAATTACTCCTTACGTAACTGGTGGCATGCAAAAGCATTCTATTATATTGGCTCGACTTTTCTTGGACAGAAATATTAAAGTAACCTTGGTGCATTGCGGCTATACTGGGCAAGCAACTTTTAAAGAAAATGTTACCGAACATTTTACGGAAGCTCAAAATTCATCATTAGAAATTCATTTTATTCCTTTTTTATCAAAAGGAAAACTTCCTGGTCATTACATCAAAGAAAACAAGGCCTATTCGAAAGCAATATACTTGCAATTTAAAAATAGACTTAATGAATTTGACTTTGTGTACGCACAAGGATTTACAGGTTGGGAATTTGTTAAACAGCCTATTAAACCAAAAGTTTTAGTTAATTTTCATGGATTCGAGATGTTTCAAAAAGCAGCCAATCCAAAAGTGCAACTCGAACATGCCATGTTGAGACCCTTAGTAAAACGCTTGTGTAAAAAAGCCGATTACGTTTATTCCTTTGGTGCAAAAATCGACGACATCCTTTTAAAGATGGGAATTGCTCCTCAAAAAATACTGGACCAGTCAAATGGTATTGAGTCAAAATGGATTCGAAAAGAAATAAGTAGTAAGCATCAGCCTGTAAAATTTATTTTTATTGGCCGAAATGAGAGAAGGAAAGGCGTAGAAGAATTGACCCAAGCCTTATTAAATATGATCAATATTGAATCATTCAAAATCTCATTTAAGTTTATAGGACCCATTCCCGTTAATCAGGTCTTACAAAATAAAGGAGTTGAATATTTAGGTGAAATCAAAGAAGTAGAAAAAATCCATACCCATTTATCCAATTCAGATGTATTAGTTTGTCCTTCTTATGCCGAAGGCATGCCGACAGTGATTTTAGAAGCCATGGCAAATGGGTTGGCTATTATTGGCACGGATGTAGGTGCAACTGCCAAGATGATTCAACAAAACGGCATTGTCATTCCTGACTCTTCTGCAGAAAGCATTCAGAAAGCCTTAATAAACATGATCAACTTATCCCCTGAAGCAATGATAGCCTTCAAAAATCAATCCTTAAAACTGGTAAAAGAGCAATTTGTGTGGGAGAAAATAGCGGATAGTTTAGTGCATGAATTAAAATCACTTATAGACTAAAAACTGTTAAAAACAGCTTTTCTATTGTCAATTAAACAGTTTAACGTATCTTTGCGCAAAATTTGGCGTAAAAACGAGCCGAATTAAAGAGAGTAGTTGTTGGTTAATTGAAGAAATTCTAGGGAGTTGAGTTTCATTTATTTTACTGATTTTCATTGACAAATAGCTATGAAACTCTGGTCAAAAATTGACTAGAGCAATAAAATAAAATGAATTTATGACATTTAAAGAATTAGGATTAAATGAGGATATTTTATCTTCAATTACCGAAATGGGCTATGAAAGTCCAACCCCAATCCAAGAACAAGCGATCCCTTATTTATTAGAGAACGATAGTGATTTAGTTGGATTAGCATCAACAGGAACAGGTAAAACTGCTGCATTTGGTTTACCAATGTTAAATCAAATTGATGTTTCATCAAAAAACGTACAAGGATTAGTAATTTGTCCAACCAGAGAACTTTGTTTGCAGATTTCAAAAGATATTGAAAAATACGCAACCAATGTAAGAGGAATGAAAATTACTGCTGTTTACGGTGGTACTGATATCATCAAACAAATTAAAACAATTGAAAGAGGTGTACACATTGTTGTGGCAACCCCAGGAAGATTGGTTGATTTAATCAAAAGAAAAAAAGTAAACATTTCAAAAATTAAAACAGTTGTATTAGATGAGGCTGATGAAATGTTGAACATGGGCTTCAAAGAAGACATTGATAGTATTTTAGAAGTAACACCTAAAGAAAAGTCAGTTTGGTTATTTTCTGCAACCATGCCAAAAGATGTGGCAAGAATTGCTAAAAACTACATGACTGATCCATTTGAGATTACGGTAGGCGGAAAAAACGAAACCAATAAGAATATTGAACACCATTACTATTCTGTAAAAGAAAGAGATCGTTACAATGCATTAAAAAGAATCATTGATTTCAATCCTGATATTTATGGTTTAATTTTCTGTCGTACAAGAAGAGATACTGCAAGTGTTGCTGATAAATTAATGAAAGAAGGTTACAATGCGGAACCTTTACACGGAGATTTATCTCAAGCACAACGTGACAGAGTAATGGAGAAGTTTAGAGATAAAACCCTTCAAATTTTAGTAGCGACAGATGTTGCTGCTCGTGGAATTGATGTAGATGATATTACACACGTAATTCACTATCAATTACCAGAAGATGTTGAAAACTATACCCACCGTTCAGGAAGAACAGCAAGGGCTGGTAAAAAAGGTATTTCAATTGCTTTAATCAATACCCGTGAAGGTAGAAAGATTAAAAGTATTGAAAACATTATCAAATCTAAGTTTTCATTTCAAGAAATTCCAGCACCAGGAGCTATTTGTGAAAAACAATTGTTGCATTTAGTTGATAAAATCACGGAAGTTGAAGTGAATGATAAAGAAATTGAAAAGTACATCCCTTCTGTAATGGAAAAATTAGGTGATTTTTCAAAAGAAGAAATCATTACAAAATTTGTTTCAGCTGAATTTAATAGATTTTTAAACTATTATTCAAAAGCATCAAACATCAATGCAAGTCAAGACAGAAATGCTAGAGATGATGATGGTGGAAGAAGAAATGGTAGAGATAGAGGCGAAAGAGGAGATAGAAGTGAAAGAAGCGAAAGAAATTACGACACCTCAAACCAACAACGATTTTTTGTCAACTTGGGTAAAAAAGATGGTTTTAACCATGGTGCTTTGTTAAGATTAGTTTGTGACAATGCTGGTTTATCGAAAACCAATGTTGGAAAAATCGATATCTTAAATAATTTCTCATTCTTTGAAGCAGACAATTCACACACATCTACCATTATCGACTCCTTAAAAAATGTTGATTTTGAAGGAAAAGAAATGAATGTAGAAGTTACCAATTCTGGTGCTAAATCTAGCGGAAGCGGAAGAAGCTCTAGATCAAGTGGTGGACCAAGAAGAGAATTCGGAAAAGGACGTGACAGAGGAAGTAGAAGTGGCGGCGGAAGTTCAAGCAGAAGATCATATAATAGATAATAAAAGATAAAAAATAATATGGAAATTAGAAACATTGCCATTATTGCCCATGTCGATCACGGAAAAACTACCTTGGTTGATAAAATGATTGAAGCTGGTAAAAACCCTATTAAAGGAACCAGCGGTGGAGATTTAATAATGGATAGCAACGATCTTGAGAGAGAACGTGGAATTACCATTACTTCGAAAAACGTATCTGTATTTTATAAAGACACAAAAATTAATGTAATTGATACGCCTGGTCACTCCGATTTTGGAGGAGAGGTAGAAAGGGTATTAAATATGGCTGATGGTGTTTGCTTATTAGTAGATGCCTTTGAAGGTCCAATGCCACAAACTCGTTTCGTATTACAAAAAGCTTTAGAATTAGGGTTAAAACCTTTATTGGTAGTTAACAAAGTTGATAAAGACAATTGTACCCCTGACGAAGTACATGAAAAAGTATTTGATTTAATGTTTGAATTAGATGCTACTGAAGAACAATTAGATTTTGAAACAGTTTACGGTTCAGCTAAAAATGGTTGGATGAGTAGAGATTGGAAAAAACCAACGACTGATATCAATACTATTTTAGATGTAATTTTAGAATATTTTCCACCTAAAGTAATTCCAGCAGGAAATACACAAATGTTGATTACTTCTTTGGATTACTCTTCATTTATCGGAAGAATTGCTATTGGAAGATTGACAAGAGGAACTTTAGTTGCCAATCAAAATATCATGCTTTCAAAAAGAGATGGTACTTTGCAAAAGCATAAAATTAAAGAAGTATTTGTTTTTGACGGTATTGAAAAAAGAAAAGTTGAAAGTGTTCAACCGGGTGATATTTGTGCAGTAACAGGTATTGAAGGATTTGAAATTGGAGATTCTATTTGCGATTTTGAAAACCCTGAGCCATTGAAATCAATTGCAATTGATGAACCTACAATGAGTATGTTGTTTACCATTAATGATTCACCATTCTTTGGAAAAGAAGGAAAATTTGTTACTTCTCGTCACATTCACGATAGATTACAAAAAGAATTAGAAAAAAACTTAGCACTAAAAGTAGGTCAAACTGCATCTGCTGATAAGTGGATGGTTTTTGGTAGAGGTGTAATGCACTTGTCTGTATTGTTAGAAACAATGCGTAGAGAAGGATATGAAGTTCAAGTTGGACAACCTCAAGTAATTTTCAAAGAAATTGACGGACAGAAATGTGAGCCAATTGAAGATTTAACTATTGATTTACCAGAATCTTTTTCAGGAACTGCCATTGACGTAGTAACAAAAAGAAAAGGTGAAATGATCAGTATGGAGCCTAAAGGTGAACGTATGATTTGTAAATTCAAAATTCCATCAAGAGGAATTATTGGATTGAGAAGTTTTATGTTGACACAAACTGGTGGTGAAGCGGTTGTAACACACAGGTATGTTGGATACGAATCTTATAAAGGAGATATTCCTGGTCGTATCAACGGATCTTTAATTTCTATGGAAAACGGAAACAGTATTCCTTTCTCATTGAACAACCTACAAGATAGGGGTCGTTTCTTTATTGAGCCGAACATGCCTATTTATGAAGGACAAGTAATTGGAGAAAATAGTAAAGCCAATGATTTAGTGGTAAACGTTACTAAAACAAAGCAATTAACAAACATGAGAAAGTCAGGTACGGATGCAAAAGTAAGAATTGTACCACCGAAATTGTTTTCATTGGAGGAAGCTTTAGAATATATTCAAGAAGATGAATATGTAGAGTTGACACCTGAAAGCATTAGACTTAGAAAGATTTACTTGAAAGAACACGAAAGAAAAAGATCAGGTAAATAATATTTATGTTCAAAACTGTGTTGAAAAAATTAAAAGACGCCCTTAATCAGGCGTCTTTTTTGAGTATATTTGAGTATCAACTATAATAATTCAGTATGTTAGAAGATGATGAGCAATTTGACTTAGAATTAAATCGATTTGAAAAAATGGTCAAAGATGGAGATTCATTCTATTTTGAGCCAGATAGTTTAGAAGATATAATCGATCATTACATTGTAAAAAATAAAATTAAGAAAGCGCTTTACGCAGTAGAGTTCGCCATTAATTTGCATCCTGCTGCTTTGTTTTTTAATTTAAGAAAGGCGCAATTATTTTCTACCACTGGTAAACTGAAGGAAAGTTTACTCATATTACAACAGTTGGAAAAATTAGACCCTGACAATCCAGAAGTCTTTTTAACCATTGCATCTATATTTAGTCAGTTGCGCGACCATTCAAAATCAATCAAATATTACGAAAAAGCCATTGACATTGAAAAATTAAATGGTGGACTAGATGAAGAAGCCATTGACATCATGCTCGATTTGGCGTTAGAGTACGAAAACAATAATGACATCAAAGGGGCCATTAAGGTGCTTGAAGAATTATTAATCATCTCACCAGATAATGAATCCGCTATTTATGAAATAGCATATTGTTATGAAAGAATTGGGGACTTTGATAAATGTATTAACTATTACAAGCAATATATTGACAACCATCCCTACTCTTTTACTGCTTGGTATAATTTAGGAAATATATATTTCTTAAAGAAAAACATTGAAAAAGCATTGTGGGCATACGACTATGCCATTATCATCAATGAAAACTTTTCTTCCGCTTATTTTAATATGGGGAATACCTATATGCAAATTGATGAATACACAAAAGCAATTGAAGCGTACAAACAATGTATTGCCATAGACGAAGAAGATGATTTGGCCTTGTGCTATTTGGGAGAAGCGTATGAAAGGGTTGGAGACCTAGACAGCGCATTACAGTGCTATAAAGATGCTTTAAAATTCAATCCTCAATTAGCGGATGCTTATGTAGGAATAGGCATAGTAAAGGACTTGAATGGAAAAACGGCTCAGGCAATTAGTTTTTTCCAAAAAGCAATTTCATTACAACCGAAAAACGATAACTATCATCATGTTATAGGAGAAGCATTGTATAAGTTAGAACGATTTGCGGAGGCTGAATTACACCTAGAAAAAGCCTTGCAATTAAACATTGAATCTCCCGATACAGCTGAAATTTTAGC
>CBDUKB010000065.1:0-14362 GCA_965367695.1 uncultured Putridiphycobacter sp. | reverse complement strand
CATCATTAACAAAAAAACCGAAGCATATACTTCGGTCTTTTGTACTCGAGGCGGGTCCCGATAGCTATCGGGATGAACCCGCTTAATTGTATTTTGACTTTAATTTCGCAATAATTTCAGCATATTGTTTTAAGTTTTTAATATATTTTTTAGATTTCATTCGTTTGATGTGACTTTCGATTTTTCTGGCTTGTCTGTAATTTAGCTCATTAATTTCTAAGAAAATTCCCCAATCGTTAGCCCTATGCGTGAAGCCTGTTTTGTATGAATTATTCTGATGTTCTTGGAGTCTTTCATTTAGGTTGTTACAGCTCCCAATATAGAACTTATCAATGTCTAGCGAATATAAAATATATACTGTTGCCATAAAATAAATATAATAATAAAAAAGTTTCAAAAACAACAAAAGCCAGACCGTACAGTCTGGCTTTCTAGTGATAGTTAAGGGTGGAAGCCCCATCACCATCATTAACAAAAAAACCGAAGCATATACTTCGGTCTTTTGTACTCGAGGCGGGACTTGAACCCGCACGTCCTAATGGACACAAGATTTTAAGTCTTGCGTGTCTACCAATTCCACCACTCGAGCATTATTGTTAGTAGTGTTTTTATCTATATTTCAAAGAAGCTTTTCGCTTGGTTGAATTTGAGCGGGAGACGGGGCTCAAACCCGCGACCTCCACCTTGGCAAGGTGGCGCTCTATCAACTGAGCTACTCTCGCTTATTAAAAGAACGTTTTCTTTCGGGCGACAAATGTATTAGTATAATTTAATAATGCAAAATTATTTATCAAAAAAATTAAAATTATTTTTACTCCCCATTTTTTCTTACTTAGCTAGTTTGTCTTTGTGATTGATAAGTAGTGTTTTACGTGGTTAGTTTTCAAAGCCGCTTGTCGCTGTCTTCTATCTCCATTAATTACCATTCTCTATCAACAATAAAAAAAACAAGCCTATTTTTTCATTGTGAAAAAGGAATTATTTAAATTAATTGTAAATACTATAAATATATTTCGACGAAAAGTTTAAATTTGCGGGTATATAAAATATTAGACTAAAATGAAAAAAACGATTTTAATGTTATTAATTGCTGTAGCAATGGTAAGTGTTGCTTGTAGTAAAGATCAAAAAGTAGTTAGAAAACTTGACGGAAAATGGTTAATCAAAACTGTTGATGGAAAAGTTGTAGATGATGAATCAGCTTTTACAATTAGATTCGATAATTGTAAATTAAAGGATGATGAATATTGTACTGCTTATCAAGCATTGGTTAATGATACACTTGCTGTAGATTTAACTTATAAAGTTCAAAGTGACGGAACCGTTTTAATATTAAGATACGAAGATGAAGATGGTGAAGTAGAAGACATTTCAAATGTAATTGATGAATTAACAAAAGATGAATTAATCATTACACAAACAGCATTTGGTACGTCCAATGAATTAGCATTTGAAAAACTATAAAAAATTATTAAATAATTTAAAAGCCTCAACAGTTTATGTTGGGGCTTTTTTTATTGATTATTATTGTATTAACCAAAGAAAAAAAAGCGAGGTAAAAGTTTTTTGAATTAAATATTTGCTTATTTTCGTCGAAAAAAAAGATGAAAAAGAACTTATTAGTAATGTTATCATTTGCTTTCGTATTATTAGCGGTATCGTGTAATAAAAATCAGAAAGCAGTTAAGAATTTAGATGGATCTTGGAATTTGACTTTTCAAGATGGTGAAAAAGTGGAAGAGGATGATAAATTAATTTACACTTTTGACAATTGTAAATTAAAGAAAGATGAATATTGTACCTTAACTATCGAAGACAATGAATCAAAAGAAACAGCTAGTTACAAAGTGGATGATGATGGTGAAACACTTGTGTTAAGAGATGAATATGATGGGACTGCTGTTGAATATTCTGGTACAATTACGGAATTAACTTCAACTAAATTATTACTGGATTTAAATGTTTTAGGTTTTGAGACTAAATTAGAATTTGAAAAATTATAATTCAACAGTATTGAAAATATGGGACCTAGCTATTTAATCGTAGCTAGGTTTTTTATTTGATGACAATTAATTTTTGCGTAGCAGCTTGCTCATCATTGTTGATTCGAATATAGTAATGCCCATTTGAAAGCATACTAAGATCAATAACCTCGGTTTGTAGTGTTAATTCCCCCCCTAAGATTATTTTTCCACTTAAATCTAAAATACGATAGTTTCCATAGTCCAAATCGTGAGAAATATAAACAACATTTTTGCTTGGGTTCGGAAATAATTTAAACTTCATCACTTCAACATCAAGCAATGAAAGTGGGTTGTTTTGATGGATGACTGCAACTGCGTCCAAATCGAAACCACCACTGTTAAATTCAGTCGGAAAAGGATCGTTAATCAGCTGTCCGTTTTTATCTAAACTTCCATATGCTGGATCAATACTGCCTACTACATCAATTATTTTAACATAAAGAATGCTGTCCAAATTTAGATGTGTAGAGTCAATCAAATCTGCTAAGTCAAATGGTGTACCAAAGCCTTGTTGGTATTTGCCTGCTAAATTGTTTACTTTTGTTGGGTCGGAGTAGCCAAAGCTTCCAGTCTGATTGCTTGTAGAGATGTTGCTTGTGGCAGGAAACCTAACAAAATCGACCCCGTTCGAACTCACCTCAACAAAAGCAAATTCTAAATATTGATGGTCAAAACTGTTTTCAAATACTGCAAAGTCAGGGCCTGCGGCATTGGAAATTGGATAAGGGAAAGCCAAGGTAATACTGCCACCATCTCCTAAGCTCACTACCTCCGTAGAATTGCCTTCTGCTGAAAATAAAGCATTGCTTCCTTCACCAAAACTTGCCAACATACTATTTGAATTTGAAATGTTTTCTGGTCCCCTAATTAATTCAACTACTTGACTTGCCCAATTGATGATGATGCTTGAGTCTTTATATATCGCGGTACTTCCAACTTGATTTGCCGCAGGTGCAAATTGTCCCAATATTAAGTTGTTTAACTGCAGTATTAAAAATATAATAAATATAGTTGCTTTCATGGTGTAAATATTAGCTTAGAAGTGATTAAACCCGTGTTAAATTCGCTTTTAAAATTTCCTTGACTGTCATATTTTCTGATGGTACTCATATTCACGTACCCATTGGCATCATTCAAATAAATATCTTGATTGTAGGGATCGATATGAATTTGATAAAATGTTTCGAAATCAGCACAATCAATTAAAGATTCGTTTTCTGAAGCAAAGGTGTTGGTGTTGAATAGTTTGATGGCTTTTGCGTCTTCGTCGTAATAATAAATGTAATCCTGTAAGTAGGTCATTTGTGTAAGTGGGATTGAATAACTCGCTACTTTCAATTTACTTGTTTGGTCTATCCTCACTAATTTTTGTGGCATATTGCCATAGTTACCCCTTGCGATTACATACACAAATCCATTTTGATCTGCAATAATTTTACCTGGATTCATACCCACATTTACAGTTGCTTTAATGGTATTTGAAGTTAAGTCAATGACAGAGACAGTTGAGTCATAATTTGGATAGTTTAATCCACCTGTATTCACTACCCACAATTCGGCGCCAACCAATAAGTTATCATCAGGGTTATTACCAACAATGATTGTTTTTACAAGTTGATAATCAATTAAGCTGAAAACAAGAACGCTTCCGTCAAAATTGACCACATATAAATTTGAATCATATACTGCAACTGTCCTTGGTGAACGACTCTCGTTATTGGCATTAAATACAGAGATTTGCTTAACTGTTTCCATTGTACTTAATTTTACAAGCTCAATTTGGCTCGAAACGTTCACCACAATAGCCAAGTATTTTTCTCCATCAAAAGTGTATTGAATCATATCATTTCCTGTGTCGCCCAAATCACGACCGTTAATTGTTTTAAATATGGATTGGTCAACTTTTTTACTCCCTTTGCTATAAAATGAAAGTGAGGCATTGTTTTGTTGAAACAATCCTTCATTTAAACACAAAATACCATTGCTAAAAGTAGTGTGAACAGGTGCTGTTTCTATTGGTTTTTTCTTACAAGAAAATCCAATAAAAATGAACAGGATGAAGTAGCTTATATTTTTCATTTTTTAAAATTAAAGATCATTTTAAATACTAAATGACGTCCAGGCATAGGGAAACTCTTAATCACTTCGTAATTGTTGTTTAATATGTTGTTTAAGTTCAGGAAAAAGGTGAGGTCAGCTTGTTTTTTGATGCTATATTTATAAGAATAACCTATCGCAATATCTGTAAAGCCCATTAAGTAATTTGAAGGAATATTTTGATTTAGAGCATAACGAGCACCACTGTGTATCACGTTCACATTGAGCGTTTGTTTTTCTTTTGAAATGGAAAGGTTATACATGCCATTATAAATGGGTGTGTAAGGGATTTGGTGACCAAAAGAAAAATTGTTGCCAATAGTTTGGTCGATACTTTGGTTGAAATTTTGACCAACGTTGGCTATTATCTTGATTTTTTTAAATGTTTTCAAGGCTTGAATAGAGAAATCTATTCCCCTTGCACTAACATTGCCTATATTTTGAACACTCCAATTAAAAAGATTTTGCGTGGGTATGGCGACAATCTTATTTTCTACTTGGTTTTGATATAAGTCAACAGAAGTTTCTAATTTAAAAAATTTCAATTTTTTTGAATAAGTAATTCCAACATTGAGAGAAGATACGTTTTCTGGTTTTAAATTTTTATTACCGATTAAATTATAATATAAATCGTTGAAAGAGGGGAGTCGGTAAGTGTTTTTGTAATGGGTTCTAAACCTAATTTTCGAATGATCAAATGGCAGGTAAGCAATAGCTATTAAAGGGGAATATTTTTGGTAACTACTTCCTTGTTCTAAACCTTTGTCTTCAATGTGTTGATAGGTGATATTTCCTTGGAATTTAAATCGATACAACCATTTTGTAATACCAACAACACTGATGATTGATTGACGAGATGGATTTTGAAAGTATTGGTTGCCCGTTAAACTTCCACTGATTAAATCACTGCCTATAAAAACAGCTTGTGTTGGACTGCCCAAAAAGTATCGGTACATAAAGCCAACTCCTTGTTCATTGATTAAATAGCTGTTTGATAAATAACCAACCGAATTTAAATATGCAGAATCGGTATATACTGTATTTTCTTTTCTATGAAAAGCGTTGATTCCTAGGTAATGTTGTTTGTTTTTAAATTGATATTTGAAACTGATATTTTGTTGGTCTTGCCCTAAGTATTGATGGTTGTAAGGATTATACAAGATAACTGCTCCGGGTAGTTTTTGTGTTTGTTTTGAGATGCTAGATGCAATTGAAAAATAATGGTTTTTTTCTTGAAATTGAAGTACTGTTCTCAATTGCGTATTCTTGAGGTTACTCGGACTACGATTAGCTGTGTAGGTGCTGTCTCCATTGGTTTTAGAATAGGCATAGGCTCCGTTACCGTCCCGGATCATTGATTGTATACCAAAAGTAAAGTATTTGCCAATTTTCTGCTTGATTAATAATCCGGCCTGACCCAGTTGGACGCTTTGATAACTACCCATGGCTTGTACTTCGGTTCTAAATTTTGGAGCACTACCTATTTTAGAGAAAACGGAAATTAGATTCGATTTTTGATAAGCAGCTGCACTTGCTGTCAGGTGCTGTACTTGGCCGGTAGAAAGCTCCAAAGCTTCTACACCAAAAATGGTAAATTGATTCAAATTAACGGTGCCTGATTGTAAACTTGGAAGTATGAAATCATCCAATTCTACACTGGTATGGTTCGCCCCTAGACTTCTAAATGAAATCGTACTGATTCCTCCAATTCCACCATAGTCCTTAATGTTGGCGCCTGGCACTTGTTTGAGCGCTTGTCCAATATCATGTACTCCTAAATTTTGAAGTCTTTCTTCATTAAATTTGTATAAGGGGACAGCTGCATTAATCACTGAAAAAGTGTGAATTGAATCTGCCTTGGCAAATACCTCTACTGTTTTAAGGGTGTCTTCTGATTGACCATAGCCAACAAAAGTACACCCCAAAGCAATTGAAATATATGCCAAGGACAATCTCATTTTTATTGCTTAATCAACCTTTTTGTAATATTTTCATGCTCATTTTTCAAGCTGATAAAATACATGCCGTTTTCTACAGCGCTCAAATCAATCAATTCTTTATTGCCACTTGTTTGTTTTTCCATTAAAACTTTTCCAGCCATATCAATCACTTGATAGTTGTAGCTATTCGGACTGTTTAGGTAAAAAATACCTGAACTAGGATTTGGGTATACACGCACTAAGTCTTTATTTGTGTTAGCAATCTTAGCATATCCACCAGTAAGATTATCCATGGCGAAATATGCTGGCGTATTCATTCCCCAAGTTCCTTCATCAGATGAACTTAGTTTAAAATCTAAACCATATACTGTTCCCAAGGTTGATAAATCAACATACTCCCATGTATTTACAATATAATCTAAACTGTTGTCTGCAAACCTAAAATCAGCTAAATAAAAGTTGACACTGTCACCTGTATAAGTACTATCAATTCCTAAGGCATAAATGGTTAATAAAAACCAATCTGCTCCATTGGTACCATCTATTGTTCCATTCGCGTCAGTACTGTCACCAAACTTTTTACCGTAAGCATCTCCATCTCTCATTGAAAGATAAGCATAGGTGGTGTTTGAAACATAGGTGCCACTCAAGTTTAAAGGGGCCCCATTTTCAGCAAACATTCTGTTGTTTCCATTCACGTAGCACAAGCCAAATTGGTTTGAACCGTTTTCACCTGTACCCGTAATAACACTAAATTGGTTGTTGTACCCAGGGGTAGTCATGTCCATTGAATTTGAGTAAGCCCATCCTGTAAATGAGAACCAAGCGGCCGTATAGGTGTTTTCAAAAGTAAAGCCACCTGTTGTAAAAGTGGTGTCTCCATCTGTAACCTGATCTTGTCCAAACCATGCCGTGTCGGCCTGCATAAGTGGGGTTTCAAAATCTGCTGTTTGAGTGAATGCGGTTAATTGTAAACCGGTAATAATTGTGAAAAATAATGTTTTTTTCATCCTTTTTAAATTTTTTTGTCCATTTCGTTTTTTGCGGACTGATTAATAAAAAGGAATAAAATCAAAGTGAAAAAGGGTTTTTACCCACCCTATATCAACCGTGCTTTTATCCCGAAAGCTGTGTTCTGTTGAATTTGGCAGGTCTTCTGACTCACTTCTTGTCTTTTATCGCCTTCCCATATTGGCTAAACCATTACAGTGACTTATGATAAAAGAATTTTGAAGCTTACAGCTGCGGGAACAGTATAGGATTCTCACCCATTTCCCATTTTAATTCTGACTATTTTTTGTAAATAAGTCTGAAACCAAAATTCAATGCAAAAATACGATTTTAAATAAAAGAATTCTTCTTTTCCAGAAATAAATTAAAGTACCTCCAACTTGGCAAACTTCAATAACAATTGTTTATTTCCAGCCTTGGGAAAAAAGACAGTTGCCTTACTTGGAGGATTGCCTTCGAGGGCCACGATTTTACCTTTTCCAAATCTTTCGTGCATGACATTGTACCCAACTTTTAAATCAAGTTTATCAGCAGTGTCGCCGCTTTTACTTTTTTGCGGGGCATCTTGTATTTTTGTCAATCTTCTTTTAGGACCATTTGGGGTGTAGGTGGTTGGTGTGCGGGTTTTGTTTTCTAAATTGGTTTGGTTTAAAGACCTTCCTCCTGAACGATATGGGGTAGAAACTTCTAAAAACTCTGGGCTGATTTCTTCAATAAACCGACTCGATTCGCTGGTGATTAAATTTCCCCAACGGTATCGACTGGTTGCAAAGGAAAGGGTGCAATTTCTCTCAGCCCTTGTGATTGCTACATAAAACAACCTTCTTTCTTCCTCAAGCTCTGTTCTTGAATTCAAAGCCATTTGCGAAGGGAAAAGGTTTTCCTCTAATCCAACCACAAATACGTAAGGGAATTCTAACCCTTTAGAGGCATGAATGGTCATCAATGAAATCTTGTTCTTGTCTTCATCTTTCTCATTGTCCGCATCTGTTAGCAAGGCAACGTCAACCATAAAATCACTTAAAAAAGCGGTTTCCCCATCACTCACATTTGCTGTGAATTCTTTGATACCGGCAAGCAAGGCCTGTATGTTTTCATAGCGGGCAACTCCTTCTGGAGATTTGTCAGCGTACAAGTCTTTTAATATGCCTGAAGTAATTGCAATGTGCTGTGCCAAGGTGTAGGCATCTTTTTGTTCTAAATCGACCGCAAAACTCTTAATTTGGGTTACGAATTGATTTAATTTATTTCGGGTACCACTGTTTAAATCTGTCGGATACTTTTGTGGTTCGGCAGCAACTTCCCAAAGGGAAACACCATAATGATTCGCAGCAACTACTAGTTTTTCAACAGTTGAATTTCCAATGCCTCTTTTTGGATAATTAATAATTCTTTTAAAAGCTTCTTCATCTTGCGGGTTTGCTGTTAAGCGGTAATAACCAATGATGTCTTTAATTTCTTTTCTTTGGTAAAAGGAAAGACCACCATAAATTTTGTATGGTAAGTTTAATTTTCTTAAAGCCTCCTCAAAGGACCTTGATTGTGCATTCGTGCGATATAAAATGGCAAAGTCAGAATTTTCAGCACTTTCGTTTTGCTTGGTCTCGAATATTTGATTGGCAATTAACTTCCCTTCTTCATTATCTGTTAAAGTTCGAATTACTTTAATTTTAGAACCTACATCATTACTGGTCCAAACGTTTTTTTGAATCTGGTCTTTATTTTTTGCAATTACAGAATTAGCTGCATTTACAATGTTCTGAGAACTTCTATAGTTTTGCTCCAGTTTGTAAATATTATAATCTGGATAATCAGCCTTAAAGTTTAAAATGTTTTGAATATTAGCCCCACGGAAAGAATAAATACTTTGCGCATCATCCCCAACAACACATACATTTTCGTATACTGCCGCCAGCTTTTTAACTAATAAGTATTGAGAGTAATTGGTATCTTGGTACTCGTCTACAAGTATGTATTTAAAACGGTGTTGATAAAAGTGTAAAGTTTCGGGACTGTCTCTAAAAAGCACATTTGTTTTATACAGGAGATCATCAAAATCCATGGCTCCCGCTAACTTACATCTTTTTTCATAAGCCTTGTAAATTTCAAATACCCTAGGCCTGCCACTTTGTCTATCCTCATTTACAATATCTGAATTACTTTCGTATGCTACTGCGGAGATTAAATTGTTTTTTGCAGAAGAAATGCGTCCTTGCACCATGCTTGCTTTGTAAACTTTGTCATCCAATTTTAATTCTTTGACAATGGTTTTAATTAAACTCCTAGAATCTTGGGTGTCATATATGGTAAAGTTCTGTGGGTAGCCAATCTTCTCAGCATGGTGACGGAGTATTCTTGCAAACACAGAGTGGAAGGTACCCATGGTTAAATTTTTGGCTTCTGTACTTCCTATAATAGAGGAGATACGTTCTTTCATCTCTTTGGCGGCTTTATTTGTAAAGGTCAAAGAAAGAATATTAAATGGATCAACCCCTTTTTCCATCAAATAGGCGATTCGAAAAGTCAATACCCTAGTTTTTCCTGATCCTGCACCGGCTATTACCATAGTCGGTCCATCTATATTTTTCACAGCTTCCAACTGCGCAGGATTGAGTGTCTCCAAATAATTCATTTTACAAAAGTAATATTAAATTTTTTGTTATTCAGCCTGAATTCGGAAGATTGAGTAAACTTGTTTTTGTGTTTTTTAAACCGGTTACGATTTCTTTATGAGTCCTCCAACCTTTAAGACTTATGAAACGTTTTAAGGAATGGTGAAACAATTAAAATTGAAGATATTGCGTCGAGTAATCCTGTGTTTAATTACAATGATTTCTTTTAATCAAGCCTTACTGGGGCAAGTGACTTTTGTATTGGCTGACAGCGCTACTTGGGAATCGAAAACAGCAGGGTATGACAGTCCTGGAGGCTGGTATGTTTCAAATTCAACTGCTGCATTATATTCAGACAGTATTTTTTATGAAGGCTATTTTTGGAAGCTTTATCATGGAGAAGTAGGTAATGTTTACGTAAGGTCTAGCGCTGAAAAAGTAATGGCGACACAAATTCAACTTTCAGGTTTTGATTCTGATAGTACCTATACATTATATGATTTTGGATTGGAAGTTGGAGATACTGTGTACAATATTGCCCAATTAACACCTGCAGGGAATACTAACAATCATCTAATTTTAAATGCGGTTTATGATACCCTCATGAATGGGAAAACATTAAAAGTCTATAAATTTAATCGTGATACATGGATAGAACATATAGGAAGCATTAAAGGATTTTTAAATCCATTTTTTGAAAATATTCCATTAGGTGCAGTATTTAGCCTATGTCATTACCAAGGTCATTATACCGATTCTTCAGCCTTTATTTTTGACCTTGAATTATCATATCTAGCAACTTGTATGCTTTCGACAAAAGAATTCGATAAGAGTGAATTGACATATTATGTGGCAAACGATTGGCTATATATCCAAGGAATGGAAGAAGACATGGAATTTGCAATATATAATCTACTTGGAGCCAGGAAACAATTCGGTTTCATAGAAAGCAATTATTCCACTGTACCCATTCATGATTTATCTACAGGATTTTATTTATTGAATATAGGAGGGCAGTATTATACCTTTGTAAAGTAGTACGTCCAAAAAGCATTTCAGACTGCAGAATTGGTTGGTTTGTATGATAATCATTACTGTTAGTGCTTATATGAGGTTTGTTGAGGAACGCGATTCAATAATTTCAATTCATTTTTTCGAGAAATTAAGTTTTATTTTAAAAAAACTAAGCCTACATTTGCCCCATCAATTAAAGGTCCTTTTTTAGACTTCATTTTCTAAAAAAATCAGTGGACTTTTCAAGATTTTGCTTTTCAACAGTCAGATGTGAAAAAAATCAAAAAAAAATCTTGTAAAAGTTGGATAATAAAAAAAAGTGATTACCTTTGCACTCCGAATTTTTGCGAATTTGGAGTAATCGTATTGTGTAAAATAAAGATAAAATAGATAGTTAATATGCCAACTATTCAACAACTAGTAAGAAAAGGAAGAACCGCTCAAGTTAAGACAAGTAAGTCGGCTGCGCTGGAATCATGTCCTCAAAAAAGAGGTGTTTGTGTAAGAGTTTATACAACCACGCCAAAGAAACCTAATTCAGCTATGAGAAAAGTAGCCAGGGTTAGATTAACTAATGGTAAAGAAGTGAATGCGTACATTGGTGGTGAAGGTCACAACTTACAAGAACACTCTATTGTGTTAGTAAGAGGTGGTAGAGTAAAAGATTTACCAGGTGTAAGATATCACGTTGTAAGAGGAGCTCTTGATACTTCAGGTGTTGAGGGAAGATTACAAAGAAGATCTAAGTACGGTGCTAAAAGACCAAAAAAGAAATAAGGAAATCTAAAGTAAAATGAGAAGAAGAAAAGCCAAAAAACACGCAATTCTACCAGATCCTAAATTTAATGAGGTTGTGGTTACAAAGTTTGTGAACAATTTAATGTTGCACGGTAAAAAAAGTGTAGCATACAAAATTTTTTATGACGCATTAGATTTAGTTCAAGAAAAAGTGGACGAAGAAACTACGGCATTAGATACTTGGAAAAAAGCATTACACAATGTAACACCAGGTGTTGAGGTTAGAAGTAGAAGAGTAGGTGGTGCAACTTACCAAATACCAACACCAGTTCGTGATGCTAGAAAGCAATCATTGGCTATGACTTGGATGATTGGTTATGCAAGAAAAAGAAATGAAAAATCAATGGCTCAGAGATTGGCTTTTGAAATTTTAGCCGCTTCTAAGGAAGAAGGTGCAGCATATAAAAAGAAAGAAGACGTTCACAGAATGGCTGATGCGAATAAAGCATTTTCTCATTTTAGAATTTAACAAAGAATAGTTAAAAGAAATGGCTAAGAAAAGAGATTTAACATTTACACGAAATATTGGGATTATGGCCCATGTGGATGCTGGTAAAACAACAACCACTGAGCGTATCCTATTTTACACAGGTGTAAGTCACAAAATTGGTGAAGTACATGATGGTGCTGCAACAATGGACTGGATGGAGCAAGAGCAAGAAAGAGGTATTACTATTACTTCTGCTGCAACAACTTGTTTCTGGAAGTACCCTACAGTACAAGGTGCACCAGTTGACAATACAAAAGATTACAGAATTAATATTATTGATACTCCTGGTCACGTTGATTTCACAGTTGAAGTTGAGCGTTCATTAAGAGTTTTGGATGGAGCTGTTGCATTAATTTGTGCAGCTTCTGGTGTTGAACCACAATCTGAAACTGTATGGAGACAAGCAGATAAATATAGAGTACCAAGGTTATGTTTCGTAAATAAAATGGACCGTGCAGGTGCTGATTTTATGAGATGTGTAACTGAAGTAAGAGAAAGATTAGGTGGTAACCCAATTCCATTACAAATTCCAATTGGCGCTGAAGATGATTTCAAAGGTGTTGTGGATTTGATTACCATGAAAGGAATTATTTGGGATGAAGATAATTTTGGTGCAACTTACCAAGAAATTGATATCCCTGCTGACTTACAAGAGGAAGCACAAGAGTGGAGAGACAAATTGATTGAAGCTGTGGCGGAATCAGATGAAACTTTGATGGAGAAATTCTTCGAAGATGCTGATTCAATTACAAAAGAAGAAATGTTTGGTGCGATTAGAAAATCGACTATCAACATGTCTATTCAACCAGTAATGTGTGGTTCTGCATTTAAAAATAAAGGTGTTCAAACTATGTTAGATGCTGTAATGGCATTCTTACCTTCTCCTTACGATACTGAAGCAATTCAAGGAATTAATCCTGATACTGACGAAGTTGAAAAAAGAGAGCCTAGTGCTGACGAACCAACGGCTGCATTGGCATTTAAAATTGCAACAGATCCATTCGTAGGAAGACTTTGTTTCTTCAGAATGTATTCAGGACAAATTCCTGCAGGTTCTTATGTTTATAACCCAAGAACTGGTAAAAAAGAAAGAATTTCAAGAATCTTCCAAATGCACTCAAACAAGCAAAATGCAATCGATATGATTGAAGCTGGTGATATTGGTGCAGGCGTAGGATTTAAAGATATAAGAACAGGTGATACTTTGTGTGATGAAAAACACCCAATTGTATTAGAATCTATGACTTTCCCTGATCCAGTTATCGGTATTGCGATTGAACCAAAAACGCAAGCTGATGTTGATAAATTAGGTGTAGGTTTAGGTAAATTAGCCGAAGAAGATCCAACATTCCAAGTTAGAACTGATGAAGATTCAGGACAAACAATTATTTCTGGAATGGGTGAGTTACACTTAGAAATTTTAATTGATCGTTTAAGACGTGAATTTAAAGTTGAAGTGAACGAAGGTGAACCACAAGTTTCTTACAAAGAAAAAATTCAAGGTACTGTTAAGCACAGAGAAGTTTATAAAAAACAATCAGGTGGTAGAGGTAAATTTGCCGATATCGTGGTTGAAATATCTCCGCAAACAGATCCTGAAAAAGAAGGTTTAGAATTCATAAACAGCATTAAAGGTGGTAACGTTCCTAGAGAATTTGTCCCTTCTGTTGAAAAAGGATTTAAAGACGCTATGAAAAATGGTGTGTTGGCAGGTTATCCAATTGATACTTTAAAAGTTGAATTGTTAGATGGATCTTTCCACGCTGTTGATTCTGACCAATTATCTTTTGAGTTAGCAGCTAAATTAGCGTTTAGACATGCAATTCCTCAAGCGAGTCCAGTATTATTAGAGCCAATCATGAAATTAGAGGTGGTAACACCAGAAGAGAACATGGGTGATGTAGTAGCCGATTTGAATAGAAGAAGAGGTCAAATGGAAGGAATGGGTGATAGAAACGGAGCGAAAATTATCAACGCGAAAGTGCCGTTATCACAAATGTTTGGATATGTAACAACATTGAGAACAATTTCATCAGGTAGAGCATCTTCTACAATGGAATTTTCAAACTATGATGTGACACCAAAGAACATTGCAGACGAAGTAATTAAAAAAATTAAAGGATAACGCATATTTATTTGTTTAGACATGAGCCAAAAGATTAGAATAAAATTAAAATCATACGACTTCAACTTAGTAGACAAGTCGGCTGAGAAAATCGTAAAAGCTGTAAAAGCAACAGGTGCTATTGTAAACGGTCCAATTCCTTTGCCAACAAACAAAAGAATTTACACTGTATTGAAATCACCACACGTTAATAAGAAAGCGAGAGAGCAATTCAAATTGTGTTCTTACAAAAGATTATTAGACATTTACAG
>CBDUKB010000064.1:0-14381 GCA_965367695.1 uncultured Putridiphycobacter sp. | reverse complement strand
TGCAATTTTGGAATTGGTTTCGGCATTGTATAGGGAATCGTTTAAAGCTTCATACAGCTTAAATAATTGATCAGCTTTTGCGGTGTTTCCTTTTAAATTTTCAAGACGTATGTAACTTTTGTAGACATTTTTTAGTAAAAATATGGAATTTGTTGACTTTGCAAATTCAATGCTTTTAGCAATGTATAAATCGGCAGAATCAATTTTATTTTCTTGTAAAAAACACTCGGCTATATTCATGTAAATCAAGCATTTTCCCTCAATATAACCCAAATCGTTAAAAATAGCTAAAGCTTTATTATAATAAGCCCGACCTTCCTTTGGCCTATTGTCGAATAAGGCATTTAAACCTAAGGTTTGGTATGAATTCCCTAGTTTTTCAGGATTATTCAAGTTGAGTAACAGTTTGTTGGCTGCTTTTAGTTTAACATCTGCTGCTTTGTATTCTTTCATTTCAAGCAGTACTTGTCCTTGATTATTCAACGCGGTTACATAGCCTTGAATGTCATTGTTCTCTTCCGCAATTTTTAAGCCTTTTTGATAGTATTCCATGGCCAATGGATACATTTTATTTTGATTATATATATTTCCAATATTGGTAATGGTTGTACCCACATAGGCTTTGAAATCCAGTTCTTCAAAAATTGGAAGTGCCCTCAAGTTATAACGTAGTGATAAATCACTTTTCCCCAGTTTTAGGCTTGCTAAAGCTAATTTATTGAGCGTTGCTGCCACTTGAAGACTGTCTCCCTCTCGGGTTTCAATTCCCAGTACTCGCTTGTTTAATACAATAACTGTATCAAAGTTTCCAAGTGTTAAATAAGGAATGCTCCAATCGCTCAATGTCCTAGAAATAATATTGGAGTCTCCAGCAATTATGGCTGCTTCGTAACCCATTTTACCATAGTTCAAACTTGATTCTAGGTCTGAAAAAGAAAGTAAATAGCAAAGTTCGCTGAGGGTTTTTGCTTTTTCTAAATGGTTTTGTTGGGGGTACAATTGAACCATACTGTCAATATTTCCTTGTCCATATCCAGTATTAAGACAAAAAAGTATAATGATGTAAACGTATTTCATTTTGCTGTTTTTTATATGAGACCACTATCTTTTCCTTTTTGAATGGCTTCAATTTTGTTATGGGCTTTCATTTTTTTATATATGTTTTCAACATGTTTGCGTACCGTGCCATAACTAATGAATAAACTATTTCCTACTTGGTCGTATGTGAGCCCTTTTGCAATGTGTTGAAGAATCTCCAATTCCCTTTTAGTTAAAGCGTAATCCACCGATTCATCTACAGGTGATTTGAGTCCATATTTTAAAAGTTCCAAAGATTTCCGAGCCACAATCGGACTCATGGGTGCACCTCCTTCCATTGCTTCAAATATGGATCGGTGTATCATTGCTGGTGGTTCATCTTTTAACAAATAACCACTTGCCCCAGCCATAATAGCGTTGAAAATGTTTTGTTCGTCGTCGAATACAGTCGACATGATTATTTTGATGTTGGGATAGTGTTTGTTTACTTTTAAGGTAGCTTCAATTCCATCCAATTCAGGCATGTTTATATCCATGATAATGACATCAATGGCATTGTTTTTAGCCAGTTTTTGCATTAATATTTTTCCATTATTGGCAATTACTTTCACCTTAAAATCACTTGATAATTCAATTTTTTCTTTGAGTGTTTCAGCAATTTTTTGAATATCCTCGGCAATGGCAATACGTATCATCCTTTTTTTATCAAAATTAAGTTGAACTTGCAATCATTACAATACGCATTTGGCCGTATTTGTATTTAAAGATAAAAAATATTTTGAATTGAAAATCATTCTTTTTTAAACCCACCGAAAATTGCCACGCACTTTTATTTTTAGGTTTTTTAACAATTGAAAACCAAGAATGGGACTTTTTGGTGCGGACAATGCGTATATTTCTTATTAGCTTTGTAAGTGCTATATCGAAATGCAGAATTGATTAACTTTTCTGCATTTGTTTTTTAATCAAACAATTGTCATATCATGCGTATCATTTTTGCTCTATTTATTTTGTTTTTATCTTTTAATTTGGTCGCAAATGAAAGTTCATCAAGCTTGTATAAAAATCTTCAAAAAGCGCATTCCTTAAAAAGAGTATTGTATGTGGCCGCTCATCCCGACGACGAAAATACAAGGGCTTTGGCATGGTTGTCCCTAGGTGAGAATGCTGAAACTGCTTATTTGTCATTAACGAGAGGAGATGGTGGACAAAATTTAATAGGGGAAGAGTTGGGTGCTGATTTGGGTGTGCTAAGAACACAGGAATTGTTAGCGGCTAGAAGTTATGATGGTGCAAAACAGTTTTTTTCAAGAGCGGTAGATTTTGGATATTCTAAATCAGCTACTGAAACATTTGAAAAATGGGGCAAAGAAAACATGTTACAAGATGTTGTATTGGTGATACGAAAATTTAAACCCGAAGTAATAATAACCCGTTTTCCACCTGATAAAAGAGGGGGACATGGACATCACACTGCCTCTGCAATTTTGGCGATTGAAGCTTTTTCAAAAGCGGCAGATCCTAATTATATGCCCGAACAAGTTAAAAAATACGGTATTTGGCAAGCGAAGTCAGTTTATTGGAATGCTTCATCTTGGTGGAATAAAGAAATTGCCGAACAAGCCAAGGACAATGAAAACTATTTAGTGGCAGATATAGGTGGTTATGACCCACTTTTAGGAATGTCCTATAACGAAATTGGAACCCTGGCACGGAGTCAACATAAATGTCAAGGATTTGGTGCCATCATTGAAAGAGGTAGCCGATTAGAATATTTTGAACATTTGGCTGGTGTGAAATTAAAGTCCAATTTTTTTGAAAGTGTAAATGATTCATGGACAAAATTAATTGATGCTAGTTTTGAAAAAAACTTCCATGCTTTATTAAGTAATTTTGATTTTAAAAATCCAGCAGCGAGTGTACCAGCGCTTTTTAAAATTAAAAAAGGATTAGAAAAGCTATCAGATTCATATTTTAAACGAGAGAAAATAAAAAGGATAGACGACTTGATAATTGACTGTTTGGGGATGTATATTGATTTAACAGGAACTGATTTTTCAGGTCTCTCAGGACAAAATATTGAATTGGACTTGAATTTGACCAATAGGTCGGACTTGATGGTAAAAGTATTGGACAATGATAAATGGGTGAGTTGTGATAAAAATGTAGAAGTGGTTTTAAAAACAAGTGTGAAACCAAGCAACATTTATTCCAACCCTTATTGGTTAGAAAAGCCATTTGTGAACCTGTTTACAGTGATTGATCCAAATGATTTAGCCGCAGCAATTAGTCGACCAAGTATTGAAAAAACCATTCAATTACAAATTGGAGATAATAAAATAGCTACCACCATTCCAGCAATTTATAAATGGAGAGACCCCTCTTATGGAGAAAGAAGTAGGGAATTGATTATTGCCCCAGAATTTACCGTTAATTTTGAAGAATCAAATGCAGTTTTAAAACCTAATGAAACAAAAGAACTTAAGTTAAAAGTACAGAGTTTTAAAAAGGAATTGGCAGATGAGATTAATATTCAAGCACCAAAAGGTTGGACAGTTTCTCCTGCAAAAATTACAATTGAAATCGCTGAAAAAAATTCAGAACAATGGGTCACTTTTAAATTAACGCCTAATGAAGAAGCGGAAAAAGGTAATTTAACATTGAGCAATAAAAAAGGACAATCCTTGCAATATTACACCGAAATAAAATACGATCATATTCCAACCCAAGCAATTTTTCGACCTTCCGTTTTGGCCTGCGTACCTTTGGATGCTAAAATAATTCCAGGAAAAGTGGCGTATATAAATGGTGTAAAAGGTGATGTACCCAAAGCCATTCAACAACTAGGGTTTACTGTTGATGAGTTTGAAGTGAGCGATTTGGCTAATATCGATTTAAAAGGTTACCAAACAGTAGTGCTTGGTATTAGAATTTACAACGTTTTTCCAGCGTTAAAAAACTTTGACGAAAAGTTATTTACCTATGTGAAAAATGGAGGAAATGTAGTGATGCAATATAATACTGCTTCTAGGAGGGCAGATGCTGGGACTTTCGGGCCAATACCTTTTGAACTATCACGAGATAGGGTAACTGATGAAAATGCAACCCCTACATTTTTAGCGAAAGATCATCCTTTGTTAAACAGTCCAAATAAAATTACAGTAGCGGATTTTAATGGTTGGGTTCAAGAAAGAGGCTTGTATTTTGCAACCAATTGGAGCAAAGAGTATACCCCTATTATTGCATGGAATGATGTTGATGAAGCGCCAGTTTCCGGAGCGTTAATTGTTGCCAATTATGGAAAAGGGCGATTCATTTACACAGGCATTTCCTTTTTTAGAGAATTACCAAATGGGGTAAGTGGCGCCTATAAATTATTTGCGAACTTATTAAGTTATCAACCATAATGGAAGAAGAGAAAGACAAAACAAATTGGAGTGCTTGGTATTGGGGCTTAATGTTTTTTCTAGCCTTACAGATAGCTATTTATTTATTCATCACTAAATCCTATAGTATATGAGTGGAATAGATTGGCTGATACTTGCCATTACCCTTATTACTATTGTGGGTTATGGTGCATGGAAAACGAGGAAAAATAAAAACCTAGAAAGTTATTTAAAAGGTAATAATTCCGAGAATTGGATGACAATCGGGTTATCTATTATGGCAACCCAAGCAAGTGCAATTACTTTTCTTTCTACCCCTGGACAAGCTTATGAAAGTGGTATGGGTTTCATTCAGTTTTATTTTGGGCTACCATTGGCAATGATTTTAATTTCCATTTTCTTTTTACCCATTTATTACCGCTTAAAAGTTTACACCGCTTATCAGTTTTTGGAACAAAGATTTGATGTGAAAGTAAGGGCATTTACCGCATTTTTATTTTTGGTTTCCCGTGGGTTAGCAGCTGGAATTACCATTTATGCACCCGCCATTATTTTATCAACCTTGTTAAATTGGAACCTAAATTTAACTTGTGTTATTATTGGGGCCTTGGTTATTATTTATACGGTATCAGGAGGGTCTAGGGCTGTATCATTAACCCAAAAGTGGCAGATGGGCGTCATTATGGGGGGCATGTTTATTGCATTTTATTATGTATTGGATAGTATTCCTTCAACCATTGGGTTTTCAAAAGGATTAGATATTGCAGGGCAATTAGGTAAAATGGAAATTATAGACCTTTCAGTTGATCCAACAAATCGGTATACCTTATTCTCAGGGCTCATTGGAGGACTATTTTTATTCTTATCTTATTTTGGAACAGATCAATCTCAAGTACAACGTTATTTAGGAGGAAAGTCTTTAAAAGCATCCAGAATGGGCTTGATGTTTAATGGTTTGTTTAAAATTCCAATGCAATTTTTTATCTTGTTTATAGGGGTGATGTTATTTGTTTCTTTTCAATTTAATAAACCACCTATTATTTTTAATGCAGCAACCACTAATATTGAATTAGCCGAAAATGATAAATTAAATGCCATTAGTGATTCATACAACACTACTTTTGAAGAAAAGAATGAAGCTTTATTGAATTGGTCGGGTGAAAAGGATTATTCATTTGAAAAAATGAGTGAGTTACAAGTAAAACAGGATTCATTAAGAAAAGTTTATAAGTCAGAAGTTGAATTATTAGATCCCGCATACAAATCAAAAGACAGTGATTATATTTTCTTAACTTTTATTCTTAACTTTTTACCACATGGGTTGATCGGGCTATTATTAGCAGTTATTTTTTCAGCAGCCATGTCATCTACAGCAGGTGAATTAAATGCTTTGGCTTCGACTACTACCATAGATTTTTACAAAAAATTTGTCGTGCAAGATGAAGATGAAAAACGAGATTTAAGAGTTAGTAAATTATTGACAGTCGCTTGGGGTATATTGGCAATTTGTATTGCCTTGGTTGCTGGCCTATTTGAAAATTTAATCCAATTGGTTAACATTTTAGGTTCTTTGTTTTACGGAACCATTTTAGGGGTGTTCTTGTTGGCATTCTTCTTTAAAAAAGTAAACGGAAAATCGGCATTGATTGCTGCTATTGTAGGACAAATAACCGTGTTGGTTTTGCATTTTTTAACCGTTTATGAATACTTTGATCTAAGTTATCTATTATATAATATTATCGGTAGTTCCATTGTCATACTTATGGGATTATTGATTCAAATTTTTACAAAAAAAACAATTATAAATTAAACAAAAAAAACATGAAAAAGTTATCTTTATTTTTATTTGCCGGATTGTTATCTAGCACTTTAATTGCCCAAGAATTGCCAAAGCCAAGTCCGCTTGGAAATTCTTCTCAAGTTGTTGGATTAACTGAGGTTTCAGTAGAATATTCTAGACCAAGTGCCAAAGGCAGAACTATTTTTGGTGAATTAGTACCTTACAATGAATTGTGGAGATTAGGCGCCAATTCTTGTACCAAATTTACAAGTTCAACAGACATTACGATTAACGAGCAAGAATTGCCTGCAGGTACTTATGCAATGTTTGCTACCCCATCAGAAAATGGAATGTGGACCATTGATTTTAATTCAAACACAAAACAAGGTGGAACAGCTGATTATGATGCAAAATTAAATGTATTATCAGTGAAAGCTAAATCAATGGAGAATTCATTCAATGAAACATTTACCATTGAATTTAATAATTTGACAGCTAATTCAGGTGTGATATCTATTAAATGGGAAAAAACAAGAGTGGACATTCCATTTACAGTAAACACAGCTAAATTGGCACAAAAAAACATTGATGAAGCGATTAAAAAAGGAGAAAATTTAGACCAAGTTTATTACCAAGCTGCCTCTTATTCTTTCAACACTTTAAACGAAAAAGAAAAAGCGATTAAGTATTTAGATAAATCTTTAGCGATTAAAGAATCTCATAGCGCTTTATTCTTAAAAGCATCAATTTTACAAAGTGATGGAAAGAAAGCAGAAGCATTAAAAACTGCAGAAAAAGCATTAAAAATGGCGAATGAAGCAGGTTCAAAAGGATGGGCTGCGCATATTGAAAACACCATTAAAAAATGGAAAGAGGCTTAATGTAAATTAAAGTCTATTTATCATCAAAAGGGAGCTCAATGAGCTCCCTTTTTTTTTGGAGGAAAAATAATTATGTGACCTAAAGCTAAATTCGGCGTCCAAACAGTGAAAAAAGAATGTTTAAACATTTATCATTAAAAAATATGAAAATCAAATTTATACTATTGTTGTTGTTGGGAATATTTAACAATCAGATTATTGCACAAAATGAAATCATAAAAATTGACTTTGAAAACAGGTCTTTTCAAAACGCGACTCAATTGCCATTCGGAAAAGCATTTATCATTGAAGGTAGGATTCCAAATAAAATAGATTTAGTAGAAATAAGTCTTTCAAACGAAGGAAATGCACAATTTTTAAATACTTATTTGTGGGATCGTGCAGCCGATAACTTATCGAATGATTTTGAAATTTTTGTTTCTAATCCTTTAAAACCTAATTCTTCGTATGATGTGAGTATTACTACTTTTCAAAAAATGAGTGGGAATCAGAAACAAGTACTCAAAGATGAACTAATTAAAAGAGTCGTATTCTACTTAAAAAACCAAATTGATGTAGATGGGAATAATATCAAGATTAATGAGCCTAGAAAAATAGTTCAAAGATTGGATGAGCTAATTAAAGATGCTATTTTATATCAGCGTTCCTTGAATGGAATTCAATTTGAAGGCTTAAGTCGGTTGGTAGAAGATGAGATTTATAAGCTAAAAGAAGTGAAGTTAAAATCTTTCTTTAAAAAATCAAAATCGGCAAGTAAAATGGATGTTTCTCAAAATCTGTTGAATGAAAAAATTAACTACTTGGCAGATTTAGTAATGACTGAAGTCAATCCTTTTTTAAACTCTGAATTGGTTCAGCAAGTAAAGTATTTCAAAATTATTGCAATTGAAACAGAAAAAGACAGGGTAACTTTACCCATCAATGCAGGGTTGTATGTTTGGAATACATCCGCTAATGTAAACAACTTAAAAGTTTCGAATACTTCAATTACTCCAGGTCTTGGACTGACTTTACCTTTTAAAAGAGGGTTTAAAATAAAGGATCACTCCATTAATTCATTTGGATTGTCAATCGGAATTTTAACAAAGGCAATTGAAGATGCAAATGGAATCAAATACACCACCCCAGCAATTAATTTACCGGTTTACACTACACTTGGGTTTAAAATATTTAACTTGATTAGAATTAATGCTGGAACTTTAATTGTTTCGGAACTAGGGATCAATAATGTGAAAAGTTTGAAGTTTTATCCAACTTTTGGCGTTGCTTTAGAATTGAATTTATGGATGGGACTGAATAAATGAACATAAACAAATACATATTGTCGCTTTTGCTTGTTCTCATAGGCTTTTCCTGTGCAAACAGAAAGGGTAATCACTTTGCGATTTATACTGGTGAAGTTACTCAGAAAACAAAAATTGATAGTTTTATTTTAGAAAAGCCTTTTGATTATACTGCTCAAGTAATGAATAAGGTAGATGTAGGGGTAATCAATAGTATAGCCTTACAATTAGATACAAGCAATTCACCACATGATTCAGTAGTAGTTTTTTCAAATGTTCATCATGTATTTGTCAAAAAAAATAGGTTCGATTCGGTCGCTGAGGTCAAACAAATCAATCCAGTAAATATTGATTCATTAAAGCGAGAATTGAAAGTGGAAAATAAGCAAATTGAGCTTGCTAATCAATCTGATTCAGTGCTTCAAGTCAATGAAATTAAAGTATCAACCATTGATTCGGTACAAAGGGAATTATCGATTGATAAAGTAAAAGTTGATTCCTTAACAAATACCATGATTTCAATAGATACAGTCCTTTTAAAGACTGAGACTGTGAGTAAAGAAACAAACTTGAGTAATCGCCTTGATTCTTTGTCAACTCCAATGAAGTCGAAAATTGAAAGTGATAGCCTGAATAAAAATGAAAATGTTGAGAATGCAATGAAAGCAGAGTCTTCCATTATAAAAGTGGCTCCAACGGAAAGTAAAGTAAAAGTTGATACAATTTATATTCAACAGATAATTTATAAAGTTGATACGATTATAAAATGGAAAGAAACCCCATCATTAAAATCTAATAAAGCCGCTGAAATAATTCCGGTACCCATTCCTGTTTCCTCGAAAAAACAATCGGATACATTAAAAGTCATAATAAGAGATACAGTTTATATTAAGGAAGTAATACGCCAAACAGATACAGTTGTAAAATGGCAAAATAACGTCATTAACAACAAAGAAGTAATGAGACTTCAGCCAGAAACATACATTATGTATTACAAAATGAATCAATTATTGCCCAAGGATTTAAACAAAGTGATTGATGAATTAAAAAACAAGGTGAAACCACCCACACAAGTTCAAATTTCTTCCTATACAGATAGTGGCGGGTCGGCTAAGTACAATCAAAGTATTGCATTAAAAAGAAGTCTGCTTATTAAAGAACAACTAATAAAAGCAGGCTTTGATGCAAAAATCATATTTGTGCAAGCTTTTGGTGAACAATTCGCTCAAAGCATACAAAATGAAAAAGATAGAAAAACAGAAATTAAAATTATTTACTAAATACATATACTATGCAAGAAAAAACAACCCTTCAAAAAATTAAATTATTCTTTGGTTTAAGTTTAATAATAATATCCTTGATCCTTATTTTTCAAAATATATCACCAGTTATTTTAACTGTTTTGTGGATGGAATTCGAGGTGAGTTTATTCTTAATTATATTGGCAGCTCTGTTAATAGGATTTATTTTGGGGTATTTAATCTTTACTCGACAGCAGAAAGCCAGCAAAAACAGAGTCCAATAAAATTAAAAACCTAAATTTATAAAAAGGGATTTATATTTAGTGGAGAGATTAAGCGACAAAGAACTAATTAAAAAATTTTTAGAAGAGAAAGATGTTTCAGGATTTGAGATGCTCTACGATCGTTATGTCGATAAAGTTTATGGAAGGTGCTTAAGTTTTACACATAACGAATCCCTAGCCAAAGATTATACCCAAGAGATTTTTATAAAGGTACTGGGGAAAATGAGTAGTATTCATGACAGAGAATATTTTTCAACTTGGTTGTATACACTTTCTTATCGCTTTTGTATTGATAAATTTAGAGCGAGTAAAAAAAGTGTTTTTGAAGATGAATTTGACGAAGGTCATGAGTATGAAGAAAAAGCAGAAGATTTTTCAGGACTACAAGCAAAAGTGCTAGAAAAAGGGTTGATAAAATTAACAGCAAGTGAAAGAAGTTTGTTGTTTATGAAATATAAGGATGAAATGGAAGTGGCACAAATTGCATTGGTGCTGAATATGGGTGAAAGCGCTGTTAAAATGCGACTGAAAAGAACCAGAGACAAGCTAAAAGCAATTTGTAAAGTGTTAATTAACAAAGAAAATTATGGAGAAGGCATTTAAAAAGATTAATGAAAATGTAGTTGCACCGGAATCAATAAAAAAAGAAGTCATGTGGTCGGCAGAAAAATTTTTATTATTGTCGAATATTACCAATCATTTCACAATTGAAATGGGTAATACTTTTATGAAGTTTTTTAGTAACCAAACACAGCAATCAGATAAATTATGAAAGATACAGTAATGAATTGGTCAAGTTATATATCAGAGTCTTTCCATAGTTTTTGGTTAAAAGTAGTAGATGCATTTCCTAGTATTCTAGGTGCAATTGTAATATTAATTATTGGTTGGTTAGCTGCTAAATTGGTCCGTTACCTCATTCAAAAATCATTAACCAAAATAGCTAAGTCTAAAACCATAGCCAATTATATAAATGATGATAACCAAACTGTGTTTTCAAGGACCATCCAAATAATAGCGCAGTTTGTTTATTGGGTTATCATTTTACTATTTTTAGTCATTGCTTCTGAGTCATTAGGATGGAATGTGGTTTCTCAGGAAATAGGTGTTTTATTTCGCTACATACCATTATTGTTCAGTGGAGTAATTATATTAATAATTGGTTGGTACATTGCCCGTTTAATTAAGAATATTTTAGCTGGCTCCATGAATTCTTTTGGCATGTCAGGGGGAAATCAAATCAGTACCATTGCTTTTTATGTTATTATGGTTTTTGTAGGCGTAACAGCCTTAAATCAAATTGGGGTCAATACCGCAATTTTAAATCAAAATATTACATTAATTATTGCCTGTGTGTTATTGTCTTTTGGAATAGCTTTTGGAATAGCCAGTAAAAATTTAGTTGAAAATTTCTTGTCAGGATCTTATGCGAAAAAACATTTAAAAGTAGGATTATGGATAAAAGTGAATGACATTGAGGGCGTAATTGAAGCGATAGACAATACAACTGTAAAAATTAAAGGGAAAGAATCTACTTATATTTTACCTATTAAAAATATTGTAAATACGGAGTATCAAATTAAAGAAAAAGAAGCGGAATGAATCCAATAAAAGAATTATTTGAGTTTAGTTTAGTCCATTATAAAAGCTTTCACATTACTGTTGGTGCTTTAGTCATAATTGGTGTTGTGTTTTTGTTTGCAAAACTATCATTGTTTATTGTTAAAAGAATTATGATAAGGGTGCTTGAAAAAACAGCACATGATAAAGGAAGATCAGGCGCCTTGTTTCAGATTTTCAAATATCTCATTTGGTTCGCATTTTTCGCTATTTCATTGACCATAGTTGGTGTTAAATTGACCTTTTTAGTGGCGAGTTCTGCAGCATTGATGGTCGGTATTGGTTTAGGTTTACAAAATGTGTTTAACGATTTCGTATCAGGTATCATTATTTTATTTGAAGGCAGTGTAAGCAGAGGAGATATTATTACAGTGGATGATATGATTGGTGAAGTAAAGGTTATAAAAATTAGAACCTCGCAAATTTTAACCAGGAATAATATTACCATCATTGTCCCCAATCATAAGTTGGTGATAGATAACATTATAAATTGGAGCCACTTAAATAAAAGTCCCCGATTTGTATTAAAAATAGGTGTAGCCTATGGCAGCCCGACAAAAAAAGTCAAAGAAATATTATTGGAAGAGGTATTTAAAAATAAAGAAATAGACAAACAACCTAAGCCTTTTGTTCGGTTCAATGATTTTGGAGATAGTTCTTTGAATTTTGAAGTTTATTTCTGGAGCAATAATATTTTTAGAATTGATGATGTTTTGAGTGATTTAAGGTTCGAAATTGATGACGCTTTTAGAAGGGAAGGAATTACGATACCATTTCCGCAGCGAGATTTACATATCATTTCAGGCGGCGAAAAGTTGGAAGTTTAATCCAATTTGGTTGAGGAAATAGCTACTAATTTCATTTTCCATGCTATAAAATTGGGTTATCCGATTCAGTGATGCAATGAAATTGCAAATATTTAGCGATATTGTAGCAAAGACTTATTTAGCTTAATTAAAATGATGTCAACTTCACCAGAATTGTTATTTGCCAAAACCAATACGCGTAAAATGTCTAGAGAATTAATACGCGTTGTTTTTTTAATAACAGAACAGGTACCTCCCAATGAATTCAAGGTTGATATGCGTAAAAAAACACTGAGTATTTCTTCTTTTATTTCCCATGCCACCGTACAAGTAAAAAAAGAAACTCAATCGGAATACTTTTTGGCGATCATGAATGAAATACGCGAAGTATTAAATTTATTAAAAGAAGGCAAAGCAGCTGGGTTTATCACTGATAAAATGTTGTCCTTGGTTAGACTTTCAATTTCAGATTTAATAAATGCCTTAGATCAATTGACCAAATTATTGGGCTGTTTTGATTAAAAAATAATTTATACTAAGTTTTATCACATAGGAATTCAATATTATCTTCTTTTTAGTATACTTTTTTAAAGTAGTATGTTTATTTTTACAATTAAACTAAAACAAAATTTATATGAAAATTTTTAACTTATTATTATTTTGTCTCCTTGGTCAATTTGCCATGGGTCAATATTATTACCTCGGGTCTGCAGGACAAGTTCCTGGCAACCTAAATAATGATGATACTTATCCGGCGGGTGCAGGGCAACCAGCAGGATGGACATCAATTGTTGGACCATCAGCTACAACTCCAGTTTGGTCAGCGAATCAAGCTTTACCATTTGCTTTTAACTTTAATGGATCACCTGTAACTGATTATAAAATTTCTTCAACTGGGGTACTTACCTTTGATGTTACAGCTGTTACAGTTCCAGGTGCAACACCAATGGCATTACCTCACGCTTCTATTCCAGATAATTCAATATGTTTATGGGGATTAGAGGCTAGTGGAACAAATGATAATGGTTCAATTAAAGTATTTGGAACGGCTCCAAACAGACAATTGTGGATTCACTATAGTTCTTGTTTTAATGGTACAATTGGTTGGTCATACTACTCAATAGTTCTAGAGGAGTCTACTGATAAGATTTATTTAGTAGATCAAAGAAATACTACCGGAGTTGGCGCTTTAAGTGCAGGTATTCAAGTTAATAGTTCTACGGCTTATTCAGTTGCTGGTTCTCCATCTTTGGGAGCAATTGCTGGTTCTGATCCAACGCCATTAGATGATTACTATTATGAGTTTATCCAAGGTGTTCAAGCTGCTGACGAATCTGCATTAATTGATTTCGATTTATTACCATACGTAGCAATAGGATCAGTAGATATTATTGGAACAGTAAAAAACTTAGGAACGAATACAATTACAAGTTTAGATGTTACTTGGAATGATGGTTCAGGACCAAATACTTCTACTATTACAGGGTTAAATATCCCTTCTAATACAACAGGTAATTTTACACACCCAACTACATTAACTGCTGCTTCAGGTCAAAATTATACAATTGATTTAGTTGCCACTGTAACAGGAGATGTTGATGCAACAAATAATACGCAACAAAGATCTACCGCTACATTATCTACTATTCCAACTAAATATGTGGTTGGTGAAGAAAAAACTGGTACATGGTGTGGATGGTGTCCAAGAGGAGCTGTTGGTTTAGCTGGAATGGAATCTAATTCACAATTTATTGGCATTGCAGTTCACAATGGTGACCCAATGACAATTCCAGCATATGATGGAAATATTGGAACTTATATTCCTGGTGGATATCCAGGTGGAGGTGTTGATAGAGTAATTGACGGAGATCCTTCTCAATTTAGTACTATGCATGCTGCAAGAGTAGGTGACGTTGTTCCTTGTTCAGTAAATGATATTACAGCAACTTATAATACCACTTCAAATGAAATTGAAGTGAGTACAGATGTTGAATTTTTTGGAACGATTACAGGAAATTATAGAATTTCTTTAGTTGTTGTTGGTCTTATGAATTCATCATCT
>CBDUKB010000063.1:0-14441 GCA_965367695.1 uncultured Putridiphycobacter sp. | reverse complement strand
GTCGCATGGGTCATTACGCTAATAAAAATTGGATGTATTGGTTCACCAAACACTGGCCACATTTCATAGTTTCTTCCATCATTGGAATTTTATCACATTTAATATGGGATTCCATGACACATGCGCATGGTTTATTTGGAAATAACCCCCGAATCCTTATGTTGAATTTTGAACATACTTGGGGAAGGACTTACTTATATGAATGGTTACAATTTTTAAGCTCAATCATTGGTTTGATTGCCCTCTTTTTATTCATTTATCGAATGAAAGCAAGACCATTCTTAACTGCCGGTATTTTAAATAAATTTAATTTTTGGTTTAGGTTATTAATCATCCTTGTTTCGATAGTTTCTTTAAAAGGCTTCACAGATTATCCTACATTTATTGCTACTTTTATTTCAGCAAGCATGATTGGCTTGGTAGGCACTTCAATTTATCAAAAGGTATATGAAAAATTTTATAGAAAGAGAGTTGAAAAGTTTTAAGCACGCCATCAATGGTTTGATAATAAGTTTGAAAGAGACCCACCTTGTCATTCACTATTTAATCGCTATTGTCGTAATCATTCTAGGCATCTACCAAGCCTTAAACTTGACGGAATGGATATTTATTATTATGTGTATTGGGCTAGTAATTACTGCTGAGCTTTTTAATACTGCCATTGAAAAAATGGTGGACTACATTAGCATGGAACAGCACCCACAAGCAAAAGCAATAAAAGATATTAGTGCAGGAGCAGTTTTGGTTATCAGTATTGTTGCAGCAATTATTGGAATTAATATACTATTTTTCTAATGTGCTTTTGCGCGACTTTTAAAATTAGGAGTTAAAAAGCATAACATAAACCTACACTCAGCACCAACCTTTTGTATGCATTAAAGGTTCGCCTGTAATTTTCAAATTCTAATTTATCAAAACTAGTGCCTGTTAAATCATAAGTATATTGTCCTTTATAACCGAAAGTCAATCCATTTCCTATTGCATCAACAATTCGTTCGAGTTGAAATGAATTGTCTTTATAATGATTCAATAATTTAATACTTCCATCAATTTTCAACAGTAGTTTTCGGGTGATAATAATATTTTTACCAATATTTAAACGCATACTAAATACACTGAGTTTGTTACTTATTAAATCATTGTAATTTATTTCACGTATGCTTTCATTATAAGTATTTTGGTAAGTATTGGGATCAAAGTATGAGGTGTAAAATACTGTCATGGCAGAATAGTCACTTTTTAATGTTCCATATTCGAAAGAAAAACCTCCACGAATACCGATTGGATTGATACCTTCAAATCCAAAAAAGTTAATTCCTAAAGTAACCCCACTGTATGTAATTACTGGTTCTAGGTATTTGTCTGTTATTACTAACTCTTTATTAGGCTGGGTTTCATCTATTGGCGCATTGTAAATGATTGACCCATTAAAACTTTTCATAGCGCCCCTTTCGAAACCTAAATAAAGTGAGATTTTATTGTTGATAATTCTATTGTACTTAATTGCATAAGTACTATTAAAAATCCTGAATTTGGTTTTTATATAATCGATTTCCGCATTACTTTTAAGTACCCTTCTTTTTTTAATTGACGGTGCTGCATTAACGCTCAATTCAATTGAATTGTATTTCCCAAAGTAGCCTGTTTGTGCCTTGAGGTTTTGGTTCACTGAAAAAACAATGAATAATAATAAAAAGACTCTGCACATATTTTACTTTTCTTTTGAATTTATATTTTTCAAAACATGGAAGATTAAAAAATCTATATTTCTTTTATTCCCTTTGGCTTTGGCCGAAACATTGTCACTGTATACCATTTTATCCTTTTCAACATCAATTAACACCACTTGAAAATCGATATAAGTTTTAAGGCGTAAATCATAAATTACAAATGGAATGGGAATGACAAACAAAACTCCGTAAACATGTAAATAATTAATATCTTTTCGATATTTATTGACATCTACACGACTAAAAAGAAAAGAATTAGTCCCATACACTTCTCCGATATCACCTACAATATCGTTTGATGAATTTATTAATTTTAATTCATCATGAGCCATTAACTCATTGACATATAAATATAAATCGCCTAATTGATTGTATTTATCTACTTCAGAAAGTGACATGTATTTAGTACTAATCATTTCTCGGTTTAAATCCAAAGTAGGATATTCATCCATATACAAGCTATTGATCTTTTCTTGTATTTTTTCAGATTTTTCAAGATCTTTTCGACCTTTTGATGTGTAAGCTGAAAAATAGGGGTCGACAATCACAATAGAATCTTTGCCGACATGAATACTCGCATTGTGATCGAAATGTGTCACATTATTACTTGAATTCCCTTTCTCATTATTTTTCTTTATGGTATTTAAGTCGGCTATCAAGTTTTCTTCTGCAACCAAGTCATATAAAGCAAAGTAATGAAATTCTTCAGCACTATTATTCTCCTTATTTTCAACAATTTTACCATAATTATCTAATTCTTTTTTCCGTTTAATTTTCTGGTATTTTGACAAATCAGAAGCTTCAATTTTACGGATAGAATCTTCAACATCAAAGGTTGCGATAATTTCTTGAACCGAATCCTTCACTTCGGCGTAAGGTTTGTTGGCAAATTTTTCAAAATCAATATCTTTATTGGTCGCCATACTTTCTTTTAACTGGGCTTCATATCTTTTGTATAATTTAACTGTTGGATACTTTACTGTTAGGTCATAAGCATAGCGGTATGCCATTACATTTAGCTGTGCACCGCTCAACTCATAAATCATTTTATGAAGGGTATAACTTTCACCTTCTACTTTTCTTAGTTTTGATTTCACCTCTGAAAACCTAGATGAATTTTTATATTTACTCAGCCCATAAAATGCTTTGACCAAAGCCGCATCAAGAAATTGGTTGTTTTCAAATTCTTTTTGAAGTAAGTATATGTCATAGATAGCGGCCACATAGTCTCTATGAGCAAGTTTTAAACGAACACCCTCGAATCTTGCCAGGTTCCTAACGGTGTAAAAATCAGCTTCTGAAATATAAAATTGAAGGGTTCCTTGACTTTCTCTATCATTAATAATATCAATTGAATTATCAATTCTTGTTTTAATATTTGGGTGGGTACTTTTAGTATCATCATAGTCTTCCTCTTTGGTGATTGGATTGATGGTATCTGAGTAGAAAAAACCTGGGATTTTCATGTATTCCGTATCAAAATACAAGGAATCAAATCGGATGTCTTCGAAAGGCAAATAAGAATAAAGTAAAACACCAAAAGATGAAACAATTTCATCAACAGCATAAGCAGTTTTTAGATACATATCAATGCCTTTACTATCGGCTTCGAGCTCATTACTTTTGTTGTAAACACTCATTTCATTTAATCGATCTTCATACCCAAGTCTGCTGTATTTACTCTTGCCTCTAATCATGTCTTTTCGCTCCACATAAGCATCTTGTACATGTTTTTCTGTGAAATGTGACACTTCATGAAGGATAATGTAAGCTAATTGGGCTTCGTTTTCTAATTGTGCAAATAAACCAGTTGTAAAAAAAATAATTCCTTGGTCGGTTGAAAATGCATTGACATCATTACTTTTAATTACATAAAACTGTAATTGGCTCAATAAAGTTGGCTCAGAAGCCAAGGCATAATTGGCCACTTTATTTAAATAAATAGAAAGGGGTTCGTTAAAGAGAATTTTACCACTTTGCAGCAGTTCATCAATAAAGAAACGAGTAGAAAGAAAAAAATCTTTTTTAAGTTCCTCATTATTATTCAATTCAAAGTCAGCTTTATATTTCTCGGTTGATGACTTTAAAAAACCTTTGGGAATTTGACCTTCTGATTTAAGTCCATTAAAGTTTTGAAGATCTTGACTGATTCCATTGAATAATGTTAAAGAAATTAGGCAAATTAATGAAAAATATTTCATAAAAAAAGAATTGTTTTAAATTACAGTTGAGTCATTATGAAGCAATCAATCCTTCTTTTTGAACTATACAAATGGTAATAATTACAAATATATACTTAATAATAATTTTTGCAAATAAGTGGTAATTTTTAATCGTGATAAGAGTAGTCAAATGCAATTATTTCAAATAATAGCATCTCTTTTTTGTTTACCTCATCTACTTTCAAATTTTTAATCAGTAACCTGTTTGAGTTATTAATTCTCTCAGTTATATAAGTTTGAATCTCTTTATTTCTAGCCAGTATATATTCAGGTAGGCTATCAGCATGATAAGTGAAAATAATTTGAACAACGAAATTTAAATTTTCATTCATAATATTTACAACTTTTTGCAAATCATATTTTTGAGAATCTGTTAGAAAATAAAATTCATCTTCAAAATACAATTGAGGAAAAACAATTTGTTTATCAAATAATAACTGAAAATAAACTTCTCTGATTAATCTGGTCGGTGTAACAATATTCTTGGTTGAAAATTCCAGGTGATCTATCTGATTTTTTGAACAATTATTATTGAAATTTATTACGTAATTATGGCCCATTGTAACATTATTATTTACAAAGTTTTTCACCTCAATTTCCGAACGTATTTTAAAATTAAAACTATTTATTTTTAAATTATCTTCAAAAATCTCTACTTCAATCGAATCACAATTTGAGCGTGAATAATCTAAATCATATACTGATATAATTACTTCAAAAAAGGGTATAGTATCTTCAACTTGTGCTTTTGCAAAACTGTTATTTAAAAGAGAAACTAAAATGAGAATGAATCGCATGTTTAAATTTAATAAAAAACGCCACTTCAAGTACATGAAGTGGCGTTCAATTGTGTTTACCAATTTATTATTTTGCGAATAACATTTCTCTGAATTTAGGCAATGGCCATATTTCGTCGTCTACTGTTATTTCTAATTTATCTGCATGATATCTAATGGTTTCAAACATCACTTTTACTTTATCGCAATAAGCATACGCTTTTTCACTAGCCGAAGTTAATTTATTTGCTTTTTTACGGGCATCAATCATTGCTTCCACAGTTTCACTGATGATATTCATATGATTAGAAATGGCACGGATGGTTTCAATTTGGGTTTTAGCCATTTGTTTTCCTTCTTTCTCACCTAAAACTTCCATTAAACCACTTACATTTTCGATTAAGCTGTTTTGGTAAGCAATTGCCGCTGGAATGATATGATTTTTTGCCAAATCTCCCATTACTCTCGATTCGATTTGAATTTTTAAGATGTAATTTTCTAATTCAATTTCGTGCTTTGCTTCAATTTCAACTGGTGTTAAAATTCCCAAATCATTGAATAATTTAATTGTCTCCTTATCTTTCCAAATTTCAATGGCTCTCGGTGTGTCTTTGTGATTCGACAAGCCTCTTTTAGCAGCTTCATCAACCCAAGCTTGTCCATAACCATTTCCTTCAAATCTAATTTTCTTTGAAGTCTTGATAATGCCTTGCAATTCTTTTAAAATAGCTTCATCTTTTTTATCTCCCTCGTTAATTCGCTTGTCAACTGCAGCTTTAAAATCAATTAATTGATTGGCAACAATGGTATTTAATACCATCATTGAATGGGCACAGTTCGCAGTAGAACCAACTGCTCTAAATTCGAATTTATTTCCTGTAAAAGCAAAAGGCGAAGTTCTATTTCTATCGGTATTGTCGAGTAAAATTTCAGGAATTTTACCAATATTTAATTTTAATTCAGTCTTCGCTTCAGGCGTCATCTTACCTGCTTTGATACTTTTCTCTAAGTCATCCAACATTTTAGTTAATTGAGAACCAATGAAAACCGAAACAATTGCTGGTGGTGCTTCGTTGGCACCTAATCGGTGATCATTACTAGCTGAAGCAATAGAAGCTCTTAATAAATCTGCGTGGTCGTGAATGGCTTTAATTGTATTAACAAAGAAAGTCAAGAATTGAATATTTGATTTTGGGTTTTTACCAGGTTGCAATAAATTAACACCGGTGTTGGTACTCAAAGACCAATTATTGTGTTTTCCCGATCCATTTAATCCTGCAAAAGGTTTTTCGTGTAACAAAACTCTAAAATTGTGCTTTCTTGCCACTTTTTCCATCACATCCATTAACAATTGGTTGTGGTCGTTTGCAATATTTACATCTTCAAACATAGGTGCACATTCAAATTGATTCGGCGCAACTTCGTTATGACGGGTTGTAACCGGAATCCCTAATAAATGTGATTCATATTCGAACTCACGCATAAAGGCAGTAGCTCTTTCAGGAATAGAACCAAAATAATGGTCATCTAATTGTTGACCTTTTGCTGGTGCATGACCAAACAAGGCTCTACCTGTCATCATTAAATCGGGACGGGCATTAAATAAGGCAGAATCAATTAAAAAATATTCTTGTTCCCAACCCAAGGTTGCATTTACTTTATTGATGTTTTTGTCAAAGTACTGACAAACATCTATGGCTGCTTTTTCAATGGTGTTTAAGGCACGCATTAAAGGCATTTTATAATCTAAAGCTTCTCCAGTATAGGCTAAAAATATGGTAGGAATACACAAAGTTTTACCGATTACAAAAGCCGGTGAACTTGGATCCCATGCAGTATATCCTCTTGCTTCAAATGTATTTCTAATTCCTCCATTTGGAAAAGAGGAAGCATCTGGTTCTTGTTGTACCAATAAATCTCCTTCTAATCTTTCAATGGCTTCACCTGGTCCGATTGGCTTAAAAAAGCCATCATGCTTTTCTGCAGTTGCACCTGTTAATGGTTGAAACCAATGTGTATAATGGGTTGCCCCTTTCGTGATCGCCCAATCTTTCATGGCCGAAGCTACTTGGTCTGCTATTTCACGCGTTACTTTTGTACCGTTTTCAATTGCAGATTTTACCATTTTATAAGCCACTTCGGGTAAATATTCCCGCATCACCTTTACATGAAATGTATTTTCTCCAAAATATTCTGACACCCTTCTCGGATCAGTTTTTGAATGATTAGGAGTTCTGTGTAATACATCTTCAAGTGCATTAAATCTTTGAGAAGCCATAATTATTATTTATAAATTTTATACAAAAATAATCTTATTCTAGAATTTAATGTGTTTTTCTTACTTTTTTTTATATTTTTTTATCAACACCCCCCTATTTTTTAATGAAAAAAACGAAAAATACTATTTTAACATAGAACACCCCCCCAATTTAAGACCTAAGAACATCAATCATGTATTTTATTGAAAAAAATATGCATTTATTGCTGTTTTATATTAAAGCAGCTTTCATATGATAATTGGAAATAAAAAAAGCGTCACTTATAAATAAGTGACGCTCGAAGTTTCGTTAAAATAAAAACTAGTTAACCACTAATTTTTTTGTTACCCTTAAATCATGATTAATAAAACTGATAAAATACACACCTTTATTTAAGGTTGAAAGATCAATAATTTGAACGTTATTGGTGCCAATAATTGTCTTGACAAGTTTTCCACTCACATCATAAATATCAATATTCGACATTTCGTTAATAACTGACACCTGGCTTACAGCAGGATTTGGATATATCAACCTTTTTTCATCAACAATAGCCTCAATACTTACATTATCAACATAAGACGTTTCAGCCATAAAGGTAGCTTGAGAAATAGTCAAACTTCCATTCGCATAATTATTTGTAGTGTTGGCTATAAAATTTCTATTTGCTGGATTATACCATAATACAATAGAATCAATATATGTTCCAATTACAGAACCATTATATTCATCAGTATAATTGCTTACGGCTAACACTCTTAAAACATTTGGAACAGTTGTATAAGGTAGTATTAAAGTACCATATCCGTCTGCAGTAATTTTCGTAGTCCCTCCTCTATTGGTCGTGAAACTTGCGGCAATATTTTCTGCTGTTCCAGCAAAGGTTTCATTAAAAGTATTATTAAAGGTCATTGGGAATTTAACAAATTCCTTTGGGTCATTATATATTACTCTAATTACTCCGGGATACAAAGTACCTATATTAGTTAAGCCACTTGCGCTATTCGCATAATAATTTTCAGCTCCACTTACTTCTTCAACAATGTTAGCAGATGGATAGGTTGATGGCTCTACCGCATTTGCTAAATTAATGTAATTGTAGTTTGCAGTATTTCCAGAAGCTGAAGAAAAATCCCAGGTTTGATTTGCACCGGTTTGTCCCACATTGAAAGTGTAATTGGGTACAATTACATAGTCAAAAGAATCACCTATTTGTGGGGTATTAACGGTTGAAGTAATGGTAATTTGGCTCAAAGTCGTAAAAACTGTAAATGAGAACATTAGTAAGGAGTAGATTTTTTTCATAATTTATTAATTTTCGGCGAATATAGACATATAATTTTAAAATACAATGCATTACCACTGCACTGAGTTTGAAAAAAATATCAAAATAAAAATAAATATTAAAGCGTATCTGACATTAATCTAGGAAATGAAAAAAACGACAAAAGCTTGAACATATTTTCTCAATAAATGATCGCTTAATCACTATTCCCTACTTCTTATCATTTTTTGAGTACAGAATAAAAATTAAATATTACCTTGAAAATAATTATACTTAAATTTGTTTTGAATGAAAAATTTGAGAAAAGCTTTCCTAATAGTAATATCTTTATTCATGCTTAGTTCATGTGATAAAGATCCTATTCAGTATAAAATTGAAGGGACTTTAATCGATCAAATTTCTAAAACTTCAATTGCAAATATTAACATACAATTGTATCAAAGAGTTTATCAGGCTGGGGTTTTAAACAACAACTACACTTATTTAACTGAGGTTGAATCAGATGAAAAAGGTAATTTTAGTTTTGAATTTGAAAGAACCAGAATTTATGACATAAAATTTGTGGTTGAGCACAGTAAATACTATACCAAAGAGCTGGTGGTTCCCGAACAAGATCTAAGGACAGATGAAATCAACATTTCTAATATTTATTTAGAAGCCAAAGGATGGTTAAAGATTATCATCAACAATAATTTTGTTTCAAATGGAGAAACATTAAACATATTTAAATCAGGTTTTAAATCCGATTGTGATGCTTGTTGTTCGAATGGTAATACCAGTTTTTTTGAAACAGGGGACACAAGTTTAACTTGTGCAGTAACAGGTGGAAGCACTGTTAAATTAGACTATGGGGAAGCCACTGCCAGCACAAGCTATTCAAAGGAAATCCTTTGTAAACGCTTTGACACAACTTTCTTTACCATTAATTATTAAGCCAAATCATAGGCTTAAATTCTTTTGGCAGCCAAGTTGATTTTTCCTTTCAATTCCAATGCTTGATAGCACTTATTTTCCAAGTGCTTAAATATTACATTAAATTCCAATAAAGTAAAGGTAAATTCTGCTTGCCCTATTGGAAACATTTCATGTTTTAATTGACCAGTTTCTTGAAGATACAAATTCCCTTCATGTTCGAATACCTTTAAAGTATCACCAGGTTTGATCAAATAATTCCCCTCCGTTTTTTTAACCATACTTTCATTGAGATCAACAAGTGTTTTTTTAATCGGTAATTCAACCGATTTCCCTTTAATTAAGTCTACCAAGTTTGCAACAATCGCATATTTTGGAGTATTGTCATCATTGGTTAAAAAACAAATAAAATATTGATCTTTGGGGATATAATTTATTGATCCCACAAAACCATTCATTCCACCAAAATGGCCATAAGCCTTTAGTTCATCAAAAAATCTAATTCCCCAACCATACCCATACTGATCTGATACTTTGAAAATTTCCTGGGTTAATTCTTTCGGAATTAGTCGACTTTCCATCACCGCTTTAGTAAATAAGTATAAATCTGAGGTGGTGGAATACATGTTTCCTGAAGAAAAGGGTTGTCTATAATTTATATATGGTGCTTGTTTTACCGTTTTCAAATCACTGATATAACCCTTTGCCAAATTAGAAACAATAGTTTCATTATCTGCAATGCCGGTGTGCTTCAAATTTAAGGGATTTAAAATCTCTTTTTGAATGAACTTTTCAAATGATAATCCACTGACTTGTTCAATGATCAGACCCAATAAAATATATCCACTATTAGAATACCTAAACTGAGTACCTGGTTCAAAGTCATAAGGATTCTCCCCTAAACTTTTAATCGTTTCTATTGGACTTATGTCAACTTGCCCAGCAGCTACCCAATTTTTATTAGCATGATAATCCTTCACACCAGCAGTATGCATTAATAATTGTTTGACACTTACTTTTTCAGCATGAGGGAAATTTGGAAAAAAATCACTCAATCTATCTGTTAAAGAAATCCGTTTTTTATCCACCAAAATTAGAATTCCCATTGCAGTGAAAGGTTTGGTAATGGATCCAATTAAAAATTTAGTTGTAGCTGAGTTTTCGATATCGAATGCCCTATCTGCCATTCCAAAAGACCGAGTGTATAATACACTGTCACCTTTCATTACCAATAAGTTTCCATTAAATTTTTTGTTTGCTACATAAGCCAACATTAAAGAATCTATTTTTAAACCCAGTGTTGAACTTGGTACTTCAATTTGATTTAAATGTTGATTTGCAGTCTCATTTTCAGATTGACATGCTATGATGATGAGAAAAAGAATTAAAAAAGTACTATAAAACTTAAGACCATTCATGATATAAAGTTATGATAGAAATTTCGTTTTCTATTTAAAAAAAGTTAAATCACTAAAATAGTCTACTTAAACCTAAGAATTACAAGTTTTTAAAAACATATCTTCATTTGTAACTTGAAATATAATCACTTTCCAAGTATTCAATTTTTCAATGCCTAAACTGAAAATACTATCTTTGCCATCTTATTTCTTACAAAACATGATTGAATTAGTAAAAAAAGGCACCAAAAATGCCAAAAATGAAATACTTTCAGGCTTAACAGTTGCTTTGGCATTGGTCCCAGAAGCTGTTGCTTTTGCCTTTGTTGCCGGAATTGATCCTTTGATTGGTTTATACGGGGCTTTTATGATGGGAATCATTACTTCTATTTTTGGCGGAAGACCAGGAATGATTTCAGGTGCTACTGGTGCCATGGCTGTTGTGATGGTAGGCTTAATTGCTGCTGGAAACAAAATAGGCATGAACTTAGAAGTACCGGTAGAAAACCTAGGTGTATCTTATTTATTCATCACCTTATTATTAGTTGGTCTCATCCAAGTTTTATTTGGTGTTTTTAAGCTAGGTAAATTTATTCGTTTGATTCCACATCCAGTAATGATGGGCTTTGTTAATGGATTGGCAATTGTGATATTTTTATCTCAATTAGGCATGTTTAAAGAAAAAATATTGAATACGGAAACAGGTGAATTTATTAGTAAATGGATTCCAATGCCCGAATTATTAATCATGGGTGGGTTTGTTGCCTTAACCATGGGCATTATGTACTTTTTACCGAAGCTAACAAAAAAAATACCTGCTGCTTTAACGGCTATCGTAATCGTTTCAGCCATTGTTATTTTAGGAAATATTGATACCAGTACTGTCAAGTCTTTTATTGTAGAAGGAAGTGGAAATGCCGCTGCAGGAATCAAAGGCGGACTGCCGACCTTACAGTTAGATTTATTTACACACATTCCCCTTAATTTTGAGACATTTAAATTGATTTTACCCTATGCATTTATCTTGGCAGCTGTTGGATTAATTGAGTCATTACTAACATTAAACCTCATTGATGAATTAACAGAAACAAGAGGAAATTCTAACAAAGAATGTATGGCACAAGGTGGTGCAAATTTTGTGAATGGCCTATTTGGTGGAATGGGTGGTTGTGCCATGATTGGTCAATCTATCATCAATGTCAATTCAGGAGGTAAAGGAAGACTTTCAGGTATCGTTGCTGCTTTGGCTTTATTGTGTTTTATTTTGTTTGCCGCACCCTTAATCGAACAAGTGCCAATTGCTGCATTGGTTGGGGTGATGTTTATGGTCGTAATCGGCACATTTGCATGGTCGAGTTTTAGAATACTTACAAAAATTCCAAGGGCTGATGCTTTCGTGTTGATATTGGTTTCGGGAATGACAGTCGCTTTTGATTTGGCAATAGCTGTTGTTGCTGGTGTAATTGTATCTGCTTTGGTGTTCAGTTGGGAGAATGCAAAAAGAATTCGTGCAAGAAGAAGTTTTAAAGAAGACGGAACGAAAGTTTACGAAATTTGGGGACCACTATTCTTTGGTTCAATACATGCTTTTAACGAAAAATTTACGATTAATGAAGATCCTGAAAATATTGAAATCGACTTTATTGAGTCAAAGGTATCGGATCATTCAGGGGTTGAAGCCATTTTTAATCTGGTAGAGAGATATGAAAAGCTTGGAAAGAAAGTCACTTTAAAACACTTGAGTCCCGATTGTGATGCCATATTGATGAAAGCCAGTCCTAAGTTTGCTGAAATTATTCAAACCGATATCGACGACCCACGTTATTATGTGGTGACCGATCAAGTAGAGCCGATCTAATATGGGGTTTCAATTCAAGCAGTTTAACATTGAACAAAAAGTTAATGCCCACAAGGTAGGCACCGATTCAATGTTATTAGGGGCTTGGGTTAAGGGTGATTTTTCAAACATACTCGATATAGGTACAGGCACTGGTATTTTGGCATTAATGCAAGCCCAACAGCATTTAAAGGCAGCAATAACAGGTATAGAACCCAATGAATTGAGCTGTAAAGAAGCAAGGTTAAATTTTTCCAACAGTCCTTTTGCCAATCGCATGCAAGCAGTTTGCAGTAAATTACAAGACTTTCCCCCCCAGCAACAATTTGACTTAATTATTGCCAACCCACCTTATTTTGTGGATGCATACTTGGGCAATGAAACAGCAAAAAACCATGCGAGACATACCATTAATTTGGCTGTGGAAGATTTATATTTGCATGCCGATCGACTCTTAGCAAAACAAGGCCAATTATCTTTAGTGATTCCAAGTTCGGTTAAAGATTTACATCTTGCCCAAGCGGCTGTATATGGATTATTTCCAAGAGAAATATTGGTCATCAATAATGAAGAAAACACCCCTATTCGACATTTAATTTCCTATGCTAAATCACCGACTCAAACAATCGAAAATAAAATGATTGCGAAGTACAATAATGGCATGTATAGTAAGGCTTATGTTGACTTAACAGTTGATTTTCACGACAGGGAGCTGCCTTATTTTGAATGCTAAAATGATTCGAGTTCTTTAAGTTTACGCCTTAGACATAAAACTATTCCAACATTATCAATACGCTTGGAACTAAAATAAAGCGAATGATTCATAGAATTTTTATGTTGGGATAGGTTCAACAATTCTACTTTCATTAATTGTTAAAAATTTTAGCATATGATAATCTGCTTCAAAAGTGGTATCGAAAATATACCTTAAAGTAAAACAACAAGTACAGGAACAAAAACCACCATAAGCGGTGTAAATCAACTTTAGGGTATCATCCAATACCGTTGCCTCACCCAAAAAATTGTGACAACAATTTGAAACGATAGTAACATCAATTATCAGTTGGTTTGAATCTCTTGAAACTTTTCTGAAAAATGGATATTTCTCAGCAGATTTAGGGTCAAAATTTTGGTCACATTCTTCAATTATTGTCAGACTCACAGGTGACAAACCATGGTTTAACAAACCAATCATATTATCTGAATATGGAAGAAAAGTAGTACCTGTTAGCACTTGGGTTGAACTTTTTCCAGCTGGGATGGTTATAGTATCAATAATAAATTCATTTTCACCTACTGATCTTTTTACAAAAACAGTGTCCATTTCAACTTGTTGACCAAAAACGAAGTTCACCTGAAATAAAAAACTTAAAGCAATTGAAATGTAAATTAGTCTATTCATTTATTGAAAGATATAAATATTAATTGAAGTCAGTTATTTTTATTAATCACGTAAATTTATTTATTATTCAGTCGAATTCTCCAATTGAATTCAAGACTTATTAAATGTCCATAATTCCAAGCGGTTAAAGGCTCGAACATATATAATGTTGGTCGGTAAATCAACCCAACATTTGCGGATTTTCCTAAGCGATAAAAGCCATTCAGTGTCAAGTCTATTGCCTTTATTTGTCGATTATCGGTATAGTTTAAGATTGTAGTATCACCCAAGCTTCTTGATCCGCGGGAAATAAGATTATTTGAATAATTCAGACCAGTTCCAATGGTAAAACGCCGGATAACTCGGTTATATGTTGCACTTACAAAAGTAGTAGACAATATTTTATAAGGTCCAGAACGATCCCATGGAAAAGGAAAAGGATTATTTGAGGTGATTGCCAATGCGGCATTTATTTCTAAAAAACTACGATTTGAAATTGAATATTCCAAGCCGAGCGATTCACCTAAAAAACCAAAATCTGAACTGCTAGCTTCATCAGAAGGATTGATTAACAAATGATTGAAATAAGGAAGTGCTAATTTAATTCGAAACTCGCCTTTATCGTAAGGAAATTCACTGATTT
>CBDUKB010000062.1:0-14458 GCA_965367695.1 uncultured Putridiphycobacter sp. | reverse complement strand
TTTAGTTTTCTATGAAATGGCATAGCCATATTGAGTTCATTTTCATCCCCTTTACCGCAAGTAAGTATTTTACCTGTAGACGAAAACGGAGATGTAATTTTAAATGGGGTGTTGCCCGAAGGATGTATCAATGCAGGTTTATTATTGATTAAACCAGATGGATATACTGATTCTCTTTTCACCATGGATTTAACCATTGGTGGTACAGCAACAAATGGAACAGATTATACAACATTAAATACTTCCTATGTAATTCCAGTTGGGACAGATACTTTGTCCATTACCATTTCTGCATTTTTGGATGGGTTAGTGGAAGGAAATGAGACTTTAATCATAGGCACTTACTTTTTGTCCCCTTGTGGTGATACGATTGATATTGTAGACACCCTTACGATAGTGGATATTGCACCTGATTATAATATTGTCTTTGACGATTTAGTCATTGACTGCCCAACTGACTCTTCCTTAATTGTAATTAGTACAGATGGCGGAATTCCAAACATTGATTTTGATTGGTTAAATTCAAATGAAATTAATGATAGTATATGGGTGCCAACAAGTACTGCAGGGGTTGTTTATTACCCTGTTTTGGCAACTGATTATTGTGGTATTACCTCCTTAGATTCTGTCAAGGTTACCGTCAATATGATTCCACAAGCCAATATTCATTTCATAGCAGACAGTATTTTTACTTGTGTTGGCGCCAATGGTGTAAACTTAGCAGTTGATAGTATTTCTAATGCTTATGATCAAAACGCAATTACCTACGATTGGAGTCCTATTGCGGGGTCACAAAGTTCAATTAATGTATTTCCAACAGCGGCTTATAATTGGTATTACTTAAATGTTTTTGACGGATGTAGCAACATATTTGATTCTGTTTTTGTTCAGGTCGATACTGCTGCAGTGGATTCTGTAGTAATTGTGCCTGCTTTGGGCTGCCCTGGACAAACCGCAAATGGAGGTAGTATTACCATGTATCCAAATGCGCCAAATTGGACTTATACCCTAATTGGAAACGGGACGACTACCGGTCCTCAACCTGGAAATGTATTTAATAATTTAGTAGGGAACTTAGGCTATAATTTAATTGCAATGGATCCAGATGGTTGTATTTTTGATGAAAATGTCTTTGTTCCTCAAACGAATTCAACATTAACTGCTACATTCGATTTAAATGCTTTACAAGATGTTTCTTGTTCCGGCGGAAATGATGGTGCTGCGGCAATAGTCAATATTAATGGCGGGATAAATCAACCATTAAATGGTCCGTATAATGTTGTTTGGAATCATAATAATGGGACGTCAATTAATGGAGGTGTTTCAACCTTAAATGGTGGTGCTTCAGTGAATACATTGTTTGGTGGAAATTGGCAAGTGCTCGTTGTTGAACAAAATTCAGGTTGCGCTTGGTCTTATCTTTTTGATATCGAAGATCCAATGCCATTACAAGTGACTGTGTCCCCGAATAGTCCACAATGTTTTGGGAATTCAAATGGTTCAATCTCAATCAGTGCCACAGGCGGTACTGCTCCATATACTATCGACATTTTTGATGATCAATTAGTCAATTTAAGTAATGGCTCAAATGTCGCGAATTCATTATTTGCTGGTACTTATACTTATACAGTAACAGATTTAAATGGATGTCAAGCCATTGGGACTATCAATTTAGATGAACCTGGACCAATTTCAGTAACATATAATAAAACTGATATTTTATGTTATGGAATTAATGATGGAAGTATTAATATAACTAATGTGATAAACGGGGTAGGAAGTATAAATAGTATTCAGTTTTATTGGACACCGAGTACTGATGGAAGAGATGGGTACGGAAAAATAAGTCAAGGGGATATGGGTCCTGGAGATTACCAAATTGTAATCATTGATTCAAGCGGGTGTTCAAATGATGTCGTGATTACAATAAAAGATACCACTGAAATTGTGTTAGATTTAAATACAACTCCGGCATATTGTCGAACCACCGATTTCCAAACTGGAAACGGCGTTGTCTATGGAACTGCAACAGGTGGTGCAGGTAACTATACTTATTTGTGGTCTAGTTTAAGCACCGGAGAAACAAGTCCTTTTACAACCTGGTCGGGGCGAAATCCAGGAATGTTTGAATTAACTGTTACCGATAACAATGGATGTATTCAATCGGATACCATACTGTTAGATTCTTTAAATCCGAAAGCAGATTTTACAGTTGCTTCAGATGAATTTTCAAATCCGACTGTTTATGAAGGTACAGAAGATTTAAAAGTAAAAATTACGAATACTTCGTATAATTTTTCTGACCCGAATAATCCATTAAGCGATACCATTTTCCAATGGAACTTATATACCAATGCAATTGATGGAGGGAAGTGGTTTTTTACCTATGACTTAAACGAAAAAGTTGATACCACCTATAAAGGCGAAGAGGTTTACCAAGTTTGCTTGGTGGCAAAAAATTATAACGATTGTGTAGATACAGTTTGTAAGGAAATTATTGTGCACAAAGCACCAGAATTGACATTGCCAAATGTATTTACCCCTGGTGCTTTCCCAAATAACACATTCTTTTTTCCAAGTGAAGGTTTGCTAGAATTAGAAGCCATCTTTTTTAACAGGTATGGAATTGAGGTGTATCGTTTTGATTCACCAACTGATGAATGGGATGGAAACCACATGAACTCCGATAAACCATGTTCTGAAGGAGTATATTTTTATACCTACAAGGCTAAATCAACAAATGGAACAATATTCGAAGGGGAAAAAACAGTAACATTAATTAGGGCTAAGAAATAAGATTAATCCGCCTTAAAATGATTCCAACCTTGTGCGGTAATTTCTTGTGAAATACCTCCTCGGTCAACTATATTTACGCTACTATTTTTGTCGTTAAAATGTCCAATAATAGAAAAGTGAGAATTGTCTTTAATTTTTTCGAAATCAGTTTGCTTGATGGCAAAAAGTAATTCGTAATCTTCACCTCCATTTAATGCACATGTTGATGGTACCAAATTAAATGACCTGGCTGTTTCAAAAGTTTCTTGGTCGACAGGGATTTTTTCTTCGTAAAGTGTAGCGCCGAGTCCACTTGCTTTTGCAAGGTGCAATATTTCAGAAGCTAAGCCATCTGAAATGTCAATCATAGCTGTTGGCTTTACGCCTAAATCTTTTAAAAAATGAATGATATCTTTTCTTGCTTCAGGTTTTAATTGACGCTCTAATATGTAATCATACCCTTCTAATTCAGGTTGCATTTCTGGATTGTCTTTATAAACTTCTTTCTCTCTTTCTAATACTTGTAATCCCATATAGGCACCACCTAAATTACCACTCACTACTATCAAGTCGTTTTCACTAGCGCCACTACGGTATACAATTTCGTCTTTTTTAACTTCACCAATGGCCGTAATTGAAATCACTAAACCAGATGTTGATGAGGTGGTGTCACCACCAATTAAATCTACTTTATATAATTCGCAAGCTGTACGTATTCCTTTGTATAATTCTTCAATCGCTTCAACAGAAAAACGATTAGAAATAGCGATAGAAACCGTAATTTGAGTTGCGTCACCATTCATGGCGTAAATATCAGAAAGGTTTACCATTACCGCTTTATAACCTAAGTGTTTCAAAGGGACATACATGAGGTTAAAATGAATACCTTCTACTAACATGTCAGTTGAAATCAAGGTGTATTTGTCACCAGTATCAATCACAGCAGCATCATCACCAATTCCCTTAACGGTATTTGCTTGTGCGTTTTCAAATCCATTCGTAATTTGATTTATTAAACCAAATTCACCAAGTTTATCTAATTCTGTTCTGTTTGACATTGAAATTGTTTTTTGCAAAGTTAATACATCTCTTTTTAATGTAGGTCTGAAAATAGCTTTGTTTACAAAGTAAAAAATGAAGGATACAAAAAAAGGAGCTCACTGAACTCCTTTAACTTTTTAACAAGGAATTAAATTATTTTTTTAATTCGCAAGTTGTTGTGATTGATTCTCCATCAGCTGACGCAGAAGATTCTAATGCACTACATTTGGTTTCTGCATCTCCTTTATTTACATTGACAAATGTAGTATCTGCCGAAGCTGTAAAATTGAATGAACCTGTAACTACACTAGTGCAAGTACAAATTCTATCTTTTTTACAAGCTGAAATTGTTGCTGTTGCGATTAAGACTAAGCTAAATAATAATACCTTTTTCATATTTATGTTTTTACAATGATAATATTTTTTATCCAAAAAGTCAAAGGGGAAAGTTTTGCAAATAATGCAAATGAAAATAATCTTGGTTCAATTCAATTGGTGTAAAAAACGAATAGTGGTCATCTTTACAAAAAAAAGAACATGAAAAATTCAAGTAAAATAAATAAAATTAACACCAGTAAAATTGTCCTTTTTATTAGCACTTTAGTCTCTGTATTTTATATTGGACTAACCTTTTATAATGAGGAGAATACTACTGTTGCTTTTGAGCGTGAAACGGTGCAAATCGTTGAGAAACTGAATGTAAAATAAAAAAGCCCCAGCTACAAGTGCCAGGACTTTATTTTATATGTTTTTATTTAATTAGTCCAATGAACCAATCATTTTTTTGGGGTCAACCCAATTGTCATATTCTGCTGCTGGAACATAACCCAAACGAATCGCTTCTTCTCTCAAAGTCGTCCCGTTTTCATGAGCCGTATTCGCAATTTCTGCTGCTTTATAATAACCAATTTTTGTATTTAAGGCAGTCACTAACATCAATGAATTATTTAATAATTCTTCAATTCTTTTATGATTTGGTTCAATACCTTGTGCACAATGCTCATCAAAAGAACGGCAAGCATCACCAATTAATTCAGCCGATTGCAATACATTGTAAGCCATCATTGGTTTGAATACATTCAATTCATAATGTCCTTGTGTGCCACCAATAGTTACAGCAACATCATTGCCCATTACTTGCGCACAAACCATGGTTAAGGCTTCTGCTTGTGTTGGGTTTACTTTTCCAGGCATTATTGAAGATCCAGGTTCGTTTGCTGGGATAATGATTTCACCAATTCCGGAACGTGGCCCCGAAGCCATCATTCTAATGTCGTTCGCTATTTTGTTCAAAGAAACAGCGACTTGTTTTAATGAGCCATGTGTTTCAACTAAAGCGTCATGCGCTGCCAATGCTTCAAATTTATTTTCAGCCGTAATAAAAGGAAGGCCTGTAAATTCAGCAATATATTTGGCAACCAAAACATCATACCCTTTCGGGGTATTCAATCCCGTTCCAACAGCTGTTCCTCCTAAAGCTAATTCCGATAAATGATCCAACGTATTTTTGATGGCTTTTAAACCATGGTTTAACTGTGAAACATAGCCAGAAAACTCTTGACCTAAAGTCAAAGGTGTAGCATCCATCAAGTGGGTTCTACCAATTTTTACCACATCTTTAAATGCAATTGATTTTGCTTGTAAAGTATCCCTTAAAGCTTCAATTCCCGGAATTGTTTTTTCAATTATCATTTTAAAACATGCAATGTGCATGCCAGTAGGGAATGTGTCATTAGATGATTGTGATTTGTTTACATCATCATTTGGGGACAATGTTTTTTCTCCTTCTCCAATTTTATTTCCTGCCAATTCGTGTGCTCGGTGAGCAACCACTTCATTCACATTCATGTTAGATTGAGTACCTGATCCTGTTTGCCATATTACCAGTGGAAACTGATCGTTTAACTTTCCAGCTAAAATCTCATCACATACCGCTGCAATTGCATCTCTTTTTTCAGGTGCTAATACACCCAGTTCACAATTTGCATAGGCAGCTGCTTTTTTCAAATAAGCAAATCCGTGTACAACTTCCATTGGCATACTTGCCGAAGGACCAATTTTAAAATTGTTTCTTGATCTTTCTGTCTGCGCGCCCCAATATTTGTCTGCAGGGACTTTAACTTCTCCAATCGTATCTTTTTCAATTCTGTATTCCATAATCAACAGTTTGAGTTTTTAAATGTTCTAATCCACAAAAGTAAACATTGTTTTAGTTTTAATTTGAGAAATCAAGGCAAAATAATTGTCGGATATATACTGATTCATGGAAGATATAAATATGAAGTGAATAATCATACTTCCACAAAAAAATGGTAAAAGGAATGAATAGGAATCTAAGGATTGAATATATTTGGATTAAACGTAAAAAAGTAAATTTTGAGTCTATCAAAAAATAAAGAAAATGCCATAGCCTTTTATAAATTGGCGTACGAAGGTAATCCTAGAAAAGCAGTGGAAGAATATGTTGGAGATGAATACATTCAACACAATCCTGATGTTGCAAATGGTACAGCTGGTTTTATTGATTATTTTGAACGTATGTTAAAGGAATATCCCGATAAGTCTATTACATTTAATCGTTGTATAGCTGAAGGGGACTTGGTGGCATTGCATACCCATCAAATATGGCCTGGAAACGAGCAGTATGTAACTATGGATTTTTTTAGGTTTGATGATGCTGGGAAGATATGTGAACATTGGGATGCTATTCAGCAAATTCCAAAATCATCCAAAAACCCTAATAGCATGTATTAAGCGGTTTATAATTGATGAAAAATTGAAAAAAAATCATTCCAATTATTGAAGAATTAAAAAGACTTATTATATTTACACCAAATTATTGAAACATGGTATTTGGAGCAACTTTAGGAACAGCATTATTTTTAGTTATTGGTTTAATGGCATTTTGGTTATTGACTTTTTTAATGGGTTTTGCAATTCCATTTTGGGTAACCCTTGGTGCTATGCAAATGTTAAGACCAAAAAGATTAACTGAAGAAGAAGCAGAGTCTTAATTTTTTAGACTTTATACAATATAAATAAAAAGGGTAATTTTCAATTACCCTTTTTTTGTGCCTGCTATTAAAATACATTTTTTTAGTAATTATTTTTTCATTTTTTTTGATACCTTTAATGGGAAATAAAAAAGGGAAATAATGCAAAAACTAGACATTCAAGAAGCACTATTAAAAAAGGTTGAAATGCAGTTGCCAGCAGGCACTAAAATGGTAGAAGCTTTGATGGATGTGCTCAATGTCAGTCAAGATGCTGCTTATAGAAGAATGAGTGGAAAAGTTGCACTCACTATTTTTGAAACCCAAATTTTATTAGATACCTACGAATTAAGTCTAGGAAACCTTGGGACTTATAAAAAGGATAAAATTATTTTTGACTATCGACCTTTGTCGAGAATCAATTTTAACTTTGAAAGTTATTTGACCGGTTTGCGAGATAGTTTAAGGGAAATTAAGCAGTTAAAAAATCCCGAATTAACCATCTCAATAAATGAAACACCTGTTTTTCAACTGTTTAATTTTCCTCACTTAACACGTTTTAAGTTCTTCTTTTGGGCAAAATCCTATTTACAAATCCCTGAATATGTCAATGCAAAATTTAAAAGAGAGAAGATTGATAAAAGAGTGCTTTCTATTGGAATAGAGGCTCATAATTTATATAACTCTTTTCCTTCGACAGAAATGTATTGTTCGGAAACTTTAAGAGGGGTTTTAAGACAGATTGATTATTATTTTGAGTCAGGGGTTTTTGAAGATAATAGTTATGCATTGGAGTTGCTTGATAACTTGACCGGATTATCAAAACATATTGAAAGACAAGCTGAGATTGGTCACAAGTTTGCTGCTAATAACGAACCGAATGACGCTGAACAAACCACGTTCAAAATGTACTTTTTGGATACCTATTTGCCCGACAATACTTATTTTGTGACGCATGAGCAAGGAGCCTTGACTTATTTTTCTCACAATATCATGAACTTCATCATGACCCAAAATCCTGAATACAATTCAGACACCAAAATGATTTTAGATCGTTTACTCAATAATTCCGTTCAGATTAGTGAAACGGGACATAAAGAAAGAGCAAAATTTTTCAACGCTTTAGAAAAAGCCATTGATCAGTTAAGAAAGAAAATCACTTTTGCCATTGCACAAGAAGAAGACTAACTTCAAAAAATATTTAAAGACATACATGCATGTTATTCATTCAACATGTAATGATGTCGTGCACATCAACTAAATATACTCTTTTTATTAAGCAGCATTAAGCCCTTGTGTGCTTTTGCATTTTTTGCAAATCCTAGATTTACTTGCATTATTCAATTATTAAAACCCTTACCTACTACCTAATTTTGTGTCAACATTAAAACTTAAAATTATGAAAAAGTTAGTAGTTATTATTGCATTAGTTATCGGAAGTATTTCAAATGCACAAACAGCAAAGCCAACAATCGCAGTGGCAAATCCAAATGTAGAAGGTTTAAGTTTAACGCCGACACTCGCAGCTAAGCTTATTCAATTAGAATTGATAAAAATCAATAAATACAGTGTATATGATGAGTTCGATATGGCTGAAATTATTAAAGATAATCCCGAATACTCAACAGCATGTTATGGTTTAAGTTGTTTATCGGAAATGGGTAAAGCGTTAAAAGTAGACTATATTGTATCGGGAAGTTTTAACGGATTAGGAAATAAAATTGCCATTTCATTAAAGTGGATAGATGTAAAATCAGGATCAATATATAAGTCTATGGTGCGTGAGTTCGACAACCAAGAACATGAAGTTCAAAGAATGATTGAAATCTTGTTGAAAGAAATGAATGATATTCCTGTTGATAAAGTATTGGCCGATCGTTTGAAATTTAATAATGAATTAATAACCTCAAATAATGTAGGTCGTGTAAATAATTCAGGACCAAGAGTAGGGTACGCTGTGATGGTGGGAGATTTGAATGAATATGCCATGCGTCCTACAAGTCAAGGTGGTTTAGATATTTTTCCAGGAATGAGTATGATTGGATACCAAGTAGAAAAGCAATATGTGGGAACAGAAAACTTTTCAGCTTTGTTCGAAGGAATATTTAATGTTTCAGGTCTAGAGCAAGGTCAGTTTATTCCATCTATTACCCTTTTGAATGGTTTTAGATTTGGGAAAGCAGGATGGGAATTAGCTTTTGGTCCAGGTTTTGGGTTAAAAAAGACTTCTGAAGGATTCTTTGATGTAAATGGACAGTTTGGAAAAGAAAATACTTATTTCTCAAAAAGTGATTGGAACAATTATGCAATTAACACTTATAGAGCTGATGAAGATTCTGTTTATTATGATGATTATAATAATTTTAAAGCACCAACTGTTGAAGAGGCTTCAAATGGTGAAATTAGTTATTCTGAAAATTATGATTCAAGAGGAACGGTAAAAATTAATACCACATTCTTGTTTGCTTTTGGCCGAACTTTTAACGCAGGGGCTTTAAATATTCCGGTAAATGTTTTCTATTCTTCAAGTAGAGGGGGAGGTTTAACAGGTGTTTCAGTTGGTTTTAATGTTATAAGTGACAAACAAAACATCAACCCTAAACCACTTTAATAAGCTTGTCATAAAACAATAACCGTTCTAGTGAAAGTTCAGACATATTTTGTCTGAACTTTTTTGTGTTTTGTGACAAAATCAATTTCGTGCGCTTTTATGAAATAAAAAAAGAACATGGGAATTTGAGTACTTGTAAAGTTTTAAACTTCCATGTACCAATTGTTCGAATTTATTTGACAATTAAGAAATTGTACATTTAAATGCCATTGAGACCATTCGGAAATCAATGATGAGCAACGGTCGGATGATGTAGGGATTTTTAAATGGTACATTTTAAACCACCATTTAATTGCTTTGCGTTTAAAGGGGATTGATATTGTTTATGGTTGTTTTCCCAACGCTTGAAATAAGGGACAGTGGGTATTAAAATCAAAAAACCCCGACATTTATCGTCGGGGCTTTTTGAATTATAAAGTTTAAACTTTATTATTTTTCTTTTACTTCTTCGAAATCTACGTCTTCTGCTTCTGCGTCGGCAGTAGTTTCTTCTGCTCCACCTTCAGCAGCACCTTCAGCGCCTTCGCCACCTTGTGCATACATTTCTTGAGAAGCTGCTTGGAATACCGTGTTTAATTTTTCCATTGAAGAATCAATTGCAGCAAAATCTTTTGCTTCAAAAGCAGTTTTTAACTCTGCTAAAGCTGTTTCAATTGGTTCTTTTTTATCAGCTGGTAATTTATCACCATATTCACTTAATTGTTTTTCTGTTTGGAAAATCAAAGCATCAGCAGCATTAATTTTATCTGCTTCTTCTTTTTTCTTCTTATCTGAATCAGCATTTGCTTCTGCATCAGCTTTCATTTTAGCGATTTCCTCATCAGATAATCCAGAAGAAGCTTCAATTTTAATTGATTGCTCTTTTCCAGTTGCTTTATCTTTTGCAGAAATACTCATGATTCCGTTTGCATCAATATCAAAAGTTACTTCAATTTGAGGAACTCCTCTTGGTGCAGGTGGAATATCAGCTAATTGAAATCTTCCTAAAGTTTTGTTATCTGCAGCCATTGGTCTTTCACCTTGTAATACGTGAATATCTACCGCTGGTTGGTTGTCAGATGCTGTCGAGAATGTTTCTGATTTTTTGGTTGGAATAGTTGTATTCGAATCAATCAATCTTGTCATTACACCACCCATTGTTTCAATTCCTAATGATAATGGTGTTACATCTAATAACAATACATCTTTCACTTCACCAGTTAAAACACCACCTTGGATGGCAGCACCTACTGCTACAACTTCATCAGGATTTACACCTTTTGAAGGTTCTTTTCCAAAGTAAGCTTTTACTGCTTCTTGAATTGCTGGAATTCTTGTTGAACCACCTACTAATATGATTTCATCAATATCACTTGTAGATAATCCTGCATTCTTTAAGGCAGTTTTACAAGGTGCAATTGTTCTTTTTACTAAGTCGTCAATTAATTGCTCAAATTTTGCTCTACTCAATGTTCTTACCAAGTGTTTTGGAATTCCATCAACTGGCATGATATATGGCAAGTTAATTTCAGTACTGGTAGTTGAAGATAATTCAATCTTCGCTTTTTCAGCCGCTTCTTTTAATCTTTGTAAAGCCATTGGATCTTTTCTTAAGTCAATGCCTTCGTCATTTTTAAATTCGTCTGCTAACCAGTTAATGATTTTGTCATCAACATCATCACCACCTAAGTGCGTGTCACCATCAGTAGATAATACTTCAAATACACCATCTCCTAATTCTAATACAGAAACATCATGCGTTCCTCCACCAAAATCAAATACAATAATTTTTTGATCTTTATCTTTTTTATCTAATCCGTATGCCAATGCTGCTGCAGTTGGCTCGTTAATGATTCTTTTTACAGTCAAACCTGCAATCTCACCAGCTTCTTTTGTCGCTTGTCTTTGAGAATCATTAAAATACGCAGGAACAGTAATAACCGCTTCAGAAACTTCTTGACCTAAATAGTCTTCTGCAGTTTTCTTCATTTTTTGAAGAATCATTGCTGAAATTTCTTGAGGTGTATACAACCTGTCGTCAATTTTTACTCTTGGTGTATTATTGTCACCTTTTACTACTTTGTAAGGTACTCTTGCTACTTCTTTTGCTACTTTGTCAAAAGATGTACCCATGAAACGCTTAATAGAGTAGATTGTCTTTTCTGGATTGGTGATCGCTTGTCTTTTTGCTGGATCTCCAACTTTTCTTTCTCCTCCTTCAACAAATGCTACTATTGAAGGTGTTGTTCTTTTTCCTTCTGAGTTAGTAATCACCACTGGCTCATTTCCCTCCATTACTGAAACGCATGAGTTGGTTGTTCCTAAGTCAATTCCTATTATTTTACCCATTTTATTTTTGTTTATGCTTTTATAATTCATTCTCTCTTTGTCAATCTTTATGCCATTGTAATTTTGGCTTTTATTTCAGACAATCTGTCAGTTTAACACAGGGGATCCCATAAAAACTGTCAGTTTGAACAGGTTTTTAAAGAAAAATATGACAAAGTTTATGAACAATTCTACCGATATACTGTTAATAAAAATAAAGATGATTGAAGGTACAAGCCTTTAAATAGGTTTATATTTGTTCCAGATTAATTTAAACACATTAAACAACATTCATTTTATGAACTTCATTATTTCAAGTTCGGCCTTATTAAGAAATTTACAAAATATTAGTGGGGTCTTAAATTCTAATAATTCATTACCAATTTTAGATAATTTTTTATTCGAATTGAAAGATGGGAAGCTTACCATTTCTGCCTCAGACTTAGAAAACACCATGAAGACTGTGGTGACTCCTGATGAAGCGAAAAAAGATGGTAATGTGGCAATTCCTGCTAAACTATTATTGGATACGCTGAAGAATTTTGCAGACCAACCACTGGTTTTTCAAATCAATGATAACTTTGGAATTGAAATTTCTTCGGATTATGGTAAATACAAATTAGTTGGGCAAAATGCAGATGATTTCCCTCAAACCATAGATATGGGGAATGTTGAGGTGTTGAAAATAAAAGGCGAAATAATTTCAAATGCAATCGAGAATACTTTGTTTGCTTCTGGAAACGACGATTTACGTCCAGTTATGAGTGGTGTATTCTGCCAGTTTTCACCAGAAAAATTAATATTCGTTGCTACAGATGCACATAAATTGGTAAAATATGGTCGACTTGATTCAACAGCGAGTAAGTCATCTGATTTTATTTTACCGAAAAAACCTTTAAATCTACTTAAGCAAAATTTAGGTGGGGAAGAAGAAGTTGAGGTGTCTTACAATGAAACGACTGCAAAATTTGTGTTTGAAGAAATTGAATTGACTTGTAGGTTGATTGATGGGAAATACCCTAACTACGAAGCGGTAATTCCAAAAGTAAATCCAAATGTTTTAACTGTGGATCGTATTTCTTTTTTAAATTCTATTAAAAGAGTTTCGATATTTTCTAATAAAACAACACATCAAGTTAAATTAAAAATTGCAGGGAGCGAATTAAGTATTTCTGCTGAAGATTTAGATTTTTCAAATGAAGCAAAGGAAAGATTAACTTGTGCTTTTGTTGGAGATGATTTAGAAATAGGCTTTAATTCAAAATTCTTGATGGAGATGTTGAACCACATTAAAACCCAAGAGGTGATTTTGGAAATGAGTGAGCCAAATAAAGCTGGAATATTATTGCCGAGCGGAGAAACCAACGAAAACGAAGAAGTATTGATGTTGGTGATGCCAGTAATGATTAGATAATTCGAGTAATTTCTTACAGATTTTCTTTTTTTCAATTTTTAGGTATAAAATTTGATACAACATAGGACTATGAGATTCATCTATCTATCGAGTTTAAGCCTAGTTTTTTTAATGCAATCATGTTTTATTGCTGATCCACTTTTTGAGGAGCCTGAACCCATGCTGGATCCAATGGAATTTGTGGTGAAAGATTCAATAGCTGCTTATGTAAAAAGAATGAAGGCATCCAATGAGGTGTATTTGAATTATGGGTTTGAGCCATTAAAAATTGAAATGCCAAAATCAATTGCCGAAAAGAAAAAATGGGAAGAAAAAATGGGTGATGCAACAGTGGATCAAACAATTGTAAAGCAAAAAATTCATTATTACGATTCCATTGTTAAAGCAAATCACCTTCAACGTAAAATAACTCAAATTCACACCTTTTCATTGAGGTCCAATAATGATGTACTTGGTAATGTGATGAAATTGAATTTTATTCTTTCTGAAGATTTTTCTGTTATTGATATGAAACCAATATACGCGTTGGAATTGACCAATCAAGAAGAAAAAGTTTTTGCAAATTATTACTACGACTCACCCATAATCGCTGGTTACACATATGAGGAAAGCAGAAAGCTTTCATATGATTTTTACCAATATTTCACCGATCATCTCAACCAATTGAATACTAGTTTTGAAAGAAGTGATTTTTTAAAACACATGGTCACAATTTTTGGAGTTACCATGAAAGAACGTGCATTTAATATTCAAAATGTTTGTGAATCACTCACAAGTGAGTATATTGTGGAGGAGTTTTCTGATACAATTGGGTACAAAGTGGTGGATTTTTCACCCGTGTATGAAATTAATTCTGAAAGCGAAACGATAGGGTATTATGTGCTTCATAAATTTTCATATTTCGGCAATCTTGATGTTGATACTATGACTGTTTATGTGAAGTTTTCGCCTTATTACGAATTAAAAAAACTATACGAAACCGAACAAGAATATGAACCTTTTATTCCTGAAAAATAAATATTCACTTATTTTTTTTCTATTAATTTCCCCCCAATTATATGGAATTGGTTTTACAGAACAAAAACAAATTGAGTCTGATAGAAGAAAAGTAAAAGACAAAGTGATTGAATGGAGTGATTCCGTTTTTTATTTTCATGAAGATTATCGATTTGAAAATTTTCACGCTCATTATACCGACGATTTTTATATTATTATGATGCGTAGTGATCAGTATAAGAAAAAAGTTGATGATTTAAAACTTTCCAAAAAGAACGGTGAATTTACGGGTACGTTGCAAGCATACAATGCGCAATTAAA
>CBDUKB010000061.1:0-14556 GCA_965367695.1 uncultured Putridiphycobacter sp. | reverse complement strand
TGGTGAAAATATTAAAGTCATCAAATGCAAAACCGTCTTCCACCACAAATCCATCCGAAATCAAACGAAATTTAAATTTCAAGTTAGACATTCCAATGTATGCATCCAAATTTATTTCTTCTAATACCCAATCTGTTTGATTGCCATCATATAAAGGTTGGTTAAAGTCTTGATCGGCCACCCCAGAATTTGTGTACAAACCACATAAAGGCGCCCAAGAGTTTCCGTTGTTTGTCGAGACCATGAATTGCACATAATCGTAATCATTCTCAATTTCCCAACGGGCGTAAAATTGCACATATGCATAAGTCGATTGACTTAAATCAAGGGTGGCGTTTAATGTTAAATTATTGTTCGCATTATTGCTGTAATTTGAATTTGGACTATCTGTTATTGAAGTAGTTGGACTTACAAAATACGCATTGGTTGTGTTCCAGTTACCGGTCCAATTTAAGAGGTTGTTCCCCGCATCAGCATATTGTAAATTACCGCTACCATATGTTTTTATAATGGTATCTGTCTGGATCCATCCGCCAAAATCTGTTGACAATAAATAAATAATTTCGTCTCCAAAATTTAAAGATCCGTTCAAAGTATATGTGATGGAATCTTGAATTTCATCCAGTAAGTTAATAGTGTGGGTATGGCCATTACCCATACTTATTATATTTTGAATAGGTGTCATGCTAATAGTTACAGGTCCATTGCTTAAACCTAACCTTTGATACGAATAATGAAAATATCCTGTAGTTAAATCAATTTTAGATGGATCATTTTCAGTGGTACTACCGTAAATATGTGGTAAGTGTGCCAAGGTTTTAAAATTCCAAATATTTTCTTTACAAAGGGGTAAAATTCTGTTTTGATTTGGCCAAAACCCATCATTGTCATTCCCTATTTCAGGTGTTTGGGCATAAATTTTTGGTTTGCTCACCAAATCCCCATCATACATCCAATCGTCTGAATCACCAGCTGCTGCATATAAACCAGAACTTTTTATGGCATTGTAATTATTAAAAATTACTTGGAAATCTGAGTAGGCTTGAAAATAGGTATGGTCATTGGCAACAGCATTGCTTGCATATCCGAATGGGAAAAGCAATAAATTGCCGTATGCATGTGCATTCGAAGCAAATTCAAACTCATGTGATTCACAAAAATATTTTAAAGCTTGGGTTTCCGGTTCTGAAAAAGGTCCTGTTCCGGCATATACATCACTGTTTACATTGGTACTGGTACCACTTGTATTCCAAAAATAATCATAGTTTCTGTTTAAATCAACACCTGGATTAGAGGTGCCAACATTTCTTTTGTTTTTACGGTGCATGCCACCGCCATTTGGATCAGTGGTTTCATTTTGTATATAACCATCAGGGTTTACCATGGGCACAAAATAAAGTTCAGTTTCGTTTAATAAAAAGGTGATTTCAGGGTCCGTTCCATAGTTCTCTAACAAATACCACATGTAAAAAATATTTGCAGAAAGACTTACTGGTTCACGTGCATGGTGGAGGGCAGTATATAACACCTCTTTTTCATTTTCATTCATGTTTGGATTGTCAGAAATTCTTACCCAGTAAATAGGTCTTCCCTCATGCGTTAAAAAGGTATCTATGGGTGCACGAGCAGAAATTAAGTTTGGATAATGCAATAGCATGGAGTCTAATTCATCTAAAAACTCTTGATAAGCGTAAAATCCTGCGTAATTTCCCAAATGAAAATTGTTAGGTGTAAGGGGTGAAAAATTAGTTGAACCTGCACCAGGACAATCATCCCTTTCTTCTTCTAATGAAAGATTTTGACTTCTGTTTTGATAATAGGTTTTTACATCTGCTATTAGTATTTCGTATTGATAATTATTTAAATCTAATAGTTCAATTTCTTCGTTTGATAAATCAGCAATAAACCAAGTGTCTTTTTTGATTGAACCATGATCGATAGCAATTCCCAACTCTTTTAAACTTTGCATTTGCTCGTGGTTGGCAAATATTTTTATTTTTGAATAATTAAGTTGACTAAACAGAAAGTTGGATGCACAGAAGAGCATCAACAAGAGCAAACTAGTTTTCATCTTGATTTATTTTAAATCTAAAATAGGTAAAAATAGTGAAGTAGCTAAATTTCTTTAAGCGTCTTTCTTCTTTGGAGTCGATTTATCTAATTTATTTTTAATAAATCTTCTCACCAAAGCCATTAAAACTGAAATTATTGGGACAATATAATAAAATGCCCATTTATTAAATCCTTCTTGAATGGCGAAAAAGGTAACAGCTACAAAAGAAACGATTGCAATTGCCCACCAAAATTGTTCTAATATTTTATTTAATCGTGCTAAATTCATTTTTCGTTGTATCAGTATAAATTAAAGAAAAATTTGACATGGTATAATTACTGAAGGTTTCATCTGCCACCAATCCTACACCATTTGCTTTGGTATTTGGTGATTCAATATAAAAAGGTTTATCAGTTCTAATTTTTTTTATCCTTTTGTCGTAATATAATTCTTCTGTTTTTAAGGTTTGTTGTTTTTCAAAATTAGTAATAATTACGTTGTTTTTAGCAATTATCATATTTTCTAATGGTTTCAGTTCGGCATATTCAGCACTCAGACGAGAAACCAAGGTAGCGCTGTCGGAATAATAGTTCACCACAATGCCATTTTTAAATTTAGATACCCTTCCAAATTTACTGTAATCTTCTACTTTGGCACCTATGATTTCTATTTTCACATTGCCAGAGTCAGAATAAAGCATATGAAAGTCTGTGAAAATTTGATCAGGAGTGTCTTCAGTGGCGGTAACCACTTTCACATTCGCCAAATCATTTTCACATGAAAAAAACATTCCCGCCAAAAATAAGGCAGGAATGTAGTATTTAAAATATGTTTTGAGACTGTTCAATTATCTTACAGTTGTACTTTCTCCCCAACAGCTTAAGTAAATACTGTCTCCAGTTTTTTTACCAGCTTCAAAAGTCTCAGTTGTTCCAGGTGCTCCATTTGCATATCTCGAAGAGTATTCTTCACCTAATGCTGATGCTTTTTTCATATAATCGTCAGCTAACCAATAGTTCGATTTTCTTTCAAAAGTAGTGTCTCCACAAGAGTTGGCTAATGCACCAATGGCACCTGCACAAATTTGCATTGCTTTACCTTTTTCTGGTCCGTTTACTTTTTTAGCTGTATTAAATGCCGCTTTATAACTTTTATTAGAAAGCTGTGTTGCTGCCAAAGCAAGCGTGTATTTATTGATGTTTTCACCTGCTTCTCCTTCTAATTCAACCGCTTTTTCAAAATAATTTTGTGCTTTTCTGTCTTCGTTTCTTTTCTTATAGTAGTTTCCTTGTGCGTAATATGCTTTTGCAGATGGTGCAATACTAATAGCGCTATCTGCTAATTGCCCATACAATTCAGTTTCATCACATCCTCTTTTTTCAAGAATTGATAAGTAACCTTGAACCTTTGCAAGTTTTTCTTCTTTTCCTTTTGGTAAAGAACTTACTTTTTTACCCAAAACTTCTACTAACATTTCACAGTCTTTTGCCAATTGCGTAAAGTAGTTGTCTAAGTAACCTTGTGCTCTATTATAACCATCCACACCTTTTTCATTTCCATCATCTGCATATTTCTTTTTTGCAATTCCTATGTAATCAGAAAGTTTTAAGTATTCTTCAATTGCAAAATTTCTTGCAACTTCTTTTTCTTCACCTTTAGCTCGGTTATAATTTCCAACCAAGTGGTAGAAGTAGTATATCATCTCGTTGATAGATAATCTTTCTTTCAATTGGTGAACACTTTCAGCAAATAATTTGTCAATTTTCTGAAGATCTTTGGCTTGATTTTTCACCAACTTAGCAGCATATTCGGCTGTTAAATCGGGTGTATTCAAGTGTTTCAATTCTGTTTCATAACACCAGTAAATCGTATCGTTAATTTCTATTTGACGCGTTGAAAGCGTGTCTGTTTTCAACATAGATGTGTAAATTGCTCTTGCATTATTCCAATCTGTATGGTCTAATTTTTCTTCTCCACAAGCTGAATAGGCTTTTATGAAAAAATTTGCTGCATCTCGCCACATTTCTTGTTCTCCATACGTACCCATTAAGCTCAAATACTTTTTACAATCTTCGCTTAATACTCTTTCTTGTGAGAAAGAAGTTGTTCCTAATACACTAATAATTAATACTAATAATAAGTTTTTCAATTTCATTTTTTTTGTTTTAATCATATTTTCTTTTCAAAAACCACCTGTCATATACACCTGGGCTGATTGAAACCCCAAAGCTAACACCTAGTTTTTGTTCTAGGATTAAGTTATTATTTGTTGTTCCAAAATTATTATAAGTTAATCCTAAGTTGATACTTGTGTTTGAATTTCCATTCAATACTGGTATACCTAATCCAAAACTTATGCCATAATTGTTCAATTGAGTGTTTTGGGCCAATATTTCTGTCATTGTATAGTTAAATCCAATGCGGTATTTTAATTTTGCCAAGTACATTACGAGTTTATCGTTTGCTTTTGCATTAGCATAAGGCGTATATTCAATACCAAAACTAAAATTAGTTCTGTCCGTATAAATTGAATCATTGACCACATCTTCAAATGTTGTTTTAAAGTCGGACCATTTTTGATAATTGTATTCTCCTTTAAAGATTATTTGATATTTTAAATTTGAAGCTGCTGCTGGTCTCAATCTGTATTCACCACCTATACTATAACTTTCAGGGATAAATGTTGTGCCTGATATGTCTGTTAAAAATTTAGAAGTATCACTAATTGATGTGAAATAACTATAATTATTATAAAAACTTTTTGAATAAGCATATGAAACCAGTTCATTACTACTTTTCAATGAGGTAGCAGGTGTGTATGTAGCGGCTAGGGAATAAGAACCTCTATTTAATTTTTGTTCATAGATTAAACCAAAATCAAAACTGAAGTCGCTTACATAAGTAGATGATTTAACTCTTGAATGCAAAGCATCATTTGGGTATACTGTATATTCAAATGATTCTATTTTTTCGCTACTGCCAAATAAATAGTTGGCATTGACGCCAAACGATAAACTGATGTTTTTCTTTATTTTTTGTTTATATCCAATTCCAATGTGAAAATTACTAATGGTTCCTTGACCTTCATTAATTTTTTCAGCTATAGTATCTCCTGCTTCAATTATTGAATTCGCAATCAAGTACCCAGTTGAAGAAAAAGGTGTAAGTCCAATAGAAGCGCCGAAGTTTTTGGCAATGGGCAATCCTAGTTGAAATTGATCCAGTCCCATTTGATTTGCGGTTGCAGTGCTGTTTGTTGTTTTTAATTTGGTAAAAGATCCATTAAGGCCAACTTGAAATACCGGTCTGTTTCTGTCAAGACCAGCATAACTTGCAGGATTAGATTGTGTGATAATGGTGGAGTCGGTATTTGCAATTTGAGCACCGCCTAATGCATTAAAATAAGCATATTTTCCGCTTTTCAATTCACCAATTCCATATACACTATATGGAGATTGCGTTCCTTTTTGCGTGTAGCCGTTTAAACTGAATAATAATATTGTAAAAACAAATACTTTACTTAAATGACTATGCATTATGATTTAAAATTTCGTTTAACCCAATGAGGGTAAGATTTTCGACTGCAAATATGTGATTTTTATCTGTTTTATCAAAGTAAAAAGAATCTCCTCCTGTCATAAAAATTGTTAATTGGTTGAATTGCTGTTTATAACGTTTAATAAATCCATTTATTTCTTCTTCCATCCCTAAAAGCACGCCACATTGTATACTTGTTTGTGTATCAGTTCCAAAACTTTGGTTAAGTGATTTGTCGGCATTTAATAAAGGCAATTTATCTGTAAATTCATTTAATGATTTAAATCTCATTTTTAAGCCAGGCGAAATATTACCCCCCAAATAAGTCCCTGTTTGCTCAATCAAATCGTATTTAATACAAGTACCTGCATCAATAATTAAGGTGTTTTTATTTTTATTGAGGGACCAAGCACCAACAGCATTTGCCAACCTATCTTTCCCTAAAGTGCTCGGAGTAGCGTATTTATTTTTTATTGGAATCGGGGTGTTTTCTGAAAGGAATATAGTTTTTTTTAAGTTTAAAAATTCTAATGGGATTTCATTTTCAACCACAGATGATACTATGGCATGATTCAATTGAAAATTTTGACAAAATGCTATAAAAGAATTGATAGAATCGTAAGCAAACTTTTCCTTAGAAATGAGTTCTCGCTCATCAAATATACCCACCTTAAAATAGGTATTTCCTTGGTCCATTATTAAATTCATGAGGTAAAAATACGTGAGATTTAAGACTATATTAATATTTTTGTAAAAAAATCAATAAAAATAATTTGCTATTAAGAATTCATTTATATATTTGCACCCACAAATAAATGAGGTGATGTAGCTCAGTCGGTAGAGCAAAGGACTGAAAATCCTTGTGTCGGCGGTTCGATTCCGTCCATCACCACATCCAAAAGGGAGCTTTATGCTCCCTTTTTTGGTTTAAAAGTTTTATTTTTTAAGAATAAAAGTAAGCTGTTTGAATGCGAATCTGTTTAAATTTGCAAATTCAAATCAGTGATATTTTTATTTAATTGCTTATTTTGTCTGTTTCTATGAGTAATATATTCTATATCAATCGAAAAACTGGAGAAAAAATTGAGGAGAAAGTCCCTGGTGGAGGCATGATGAAATTTCTTTACAGTTCAAATGTACTTGGTAGATTTACACTTTGGCTATTGATTAAACGACGTTTTGTTTCATCTATAGTCGGGTGGTTTATGATTAGTAAATATTCAAAAAAATCCATTCAAAAATTTATTGAAACCCATCAAATTGAAATGGATGATTATATTGTTCCAGCGGAAGGATTTAAACATTTTAATGCATTTTTTTATCGTAAAATAAAAAAAGATAAACGGCCAATTCAAGATGGGATTGTTTCACCAGCAGATGGAAAAATACTTGTATTTCCAACACTTTTTGACGCGCATACGTTTTTTGTTAAAGGAAAAGAGTTTGATTTGAAATCATTTTTACTAGATGAAGAATTAGCTTCTCATTATACAGGGGGTAGTATGGCAATTGTTCGATTAGCGCCAACCGATTATCACAGATATCATTTTCCGGTAGCTGGATTTGTAGGAGAAAACAACAGGATATTTGGTGATTATTATTCAGTTTCTCCACTTGCATTGCGCAAGAGAATGGAGATATTCACACAGAATGCCAGAGAGTTCGTTACGGTAGCAAGTAAAGAATATGGTAAAGTATTAATTTGTGATGTAGGTGCTACGCTTACTGGATCTATTATTCAATCACATTGGCCTAATATAAATGTAGAAAAGGGTCAAGAAAAAGGATACTTTGCTTTTGGCGGGTCCACGATTATTCTACTTTTTGAAAAAGGAAAAATGAAATTTTCTAAAGACTTGATTGAAAATACCAATGCAGGATTTGAAACTGTTGTAAAAATGGGAGAAACAATTGGTTTTTAATTAAATTGACAAGACTTTATTGAGTTCAGGAAAAACACTTTTGATCGATTCTTCAATCCCCGCTTTTAAAGTCATTTTACTCATGTCGCAATCAACACAAGCGCCTAGCAATCTAACTTTTACAACGTTGTCTTCAGTTAATTCAATGAACTCAACATCACCGCCATCTTTTTGAAGGTAAGGTCGTATAGATTGCAATGCAACTTCAATTTTTTCTTGATTGCTCATAATAGTTAGGCATTAACTGCTTTTACAAAGGTAGCGACAAATTCGTCAAAAGCTTTCGAAGAAATGGTGTTTTCTTGCAAAACAGCAGGTCGGCCAATGTCACCCGATTCTCTAACACTTTGAATTAATGGGATTTGAGCTAAAAGCGGTACATTCATGCTTTCTGCTAAATTTTTAGCACCATCTCTACCAAAAATATAATACTTATTGTCAGGTAATTCCGCTGGTGTGAACCATGCCATGTTTTCAACTAAACCAACAACCGGCACTTTTAAGCCATCCATTTGGAACATGTTAATACCTTTTCTCGCATCTGCCAAAGCAACCTCTTGCGGGGTACTTACAATAATTACACCAGTCAAAGGTACATTTTGAACCAATGACAAATGAATGTCTCCAGTTCCAGGAGGCAAGTCAATTAATAAATAATCCAAAGCACCCCATTCTGCATCTTTAAAAAGTTGATTTAATGCTTTTGAAGCCATTGGTCCCCGCCATACTACGGCTTGATCCGGTTCTGAGAAAAAGCCAATTGACAATACTTTGACACCATATGATTCTATAGGTTGGATTAAGGTTTTGCCATCTTTTTCTACTCCCTTCGGTCTTTGTCCAACTAAGTCGAACATGGTAGGGGCAGAAGGTCCGTAAATATCAGCATCCACCAATCCAACTTTGTATCCTTGTTTGGCTAATCCAGCTGCAAGGTTTGCTGTAATAGTCGATTTTCCAACGCCTCCTTTTCCTGATGCAATGGCAATTATGTGTTTTACATTCGGCAATACTTTTCTAACTTCTGGATCTCTGTCCTTTGGCAATGCTTCAATGGCAATGGCCGATTTAACATCTTTGCCAAAAGCTCTTTCCAATGCAAATTCACAGGCTTCCTGCATTCTTTTTTTAGAATGCATGGCTGGATTAGATATTTGAACAGTAAAAGCTACTTTGTTATCTTCTACCTGGATATTAGATACCAAACCTAAAGTGATGATGTCTTTTTTTAAATCAGGTTCGATTACTTTAGAAAGTGCTGCTTTTATTTGATCGACTGTGATGCTCATGGAATTGTTTTTTTTACGTGTGCAAAGGTAAGTGATTTTAAAAATTAAACTTGAATTTGAAAACTAATATTTGTCAGATTCAAAAGTGTTTTCTATAATCGGAATTATGCGAATAAATTAAAATGTAGCTTGAATAATTCAGTTCAACTTTATTTCTTTTTAAAGGCGCTAATAGCGTTAACAGTAAAGTCAGAGAGGACTAATTTACCGCTCATTGCAGCTCTTTCTTTTAATAGTTTATCCCAGTTTTCTGTTCCTTCCCAAAATATTTGTTTTAGTAAACGCATGGCTTCTGGATTTGAGTTGGCTAATTTATTTGCCAAAGTATCAACTGCTTCGTCCATTGACTCAACTGTTTCAAAAGTTTCGGTGTACAAACCTTTTTCTTTTGCCCAATCAGCTGTTTGCCATTCGGTAGCATCAATCGCTAACTGTGACATGGCGGACATGCCAATTTTTCTTTGTACCGCTGGTCCAACCACAAATGGTCCAATTCCTACAGCCAATTCCGAAAGTTTAACTGAAGCGAATTTGGTAGCAAAGCAATAGTCTACTGCTGAGGCAACACCTACACCACCACCAACAGCTTTGCCTTGTACTCTTCCAATAATTAATTTTGGACAAGTCCTACAGGCATTGATTACATTCGCGAAACCAGAAAAGAAAACTTTACCCGTTTCAAAATCCTTGATAGATATTAATTCATCAAAACTAGCACCCGCGCAAAATGCGCGTTCTCCGGCCGATTTTAATACAATGATTTTTACAGTTTCATCTTTACCCAATTGGGTTATGGTGTCTGCCAATTTGTTCAATATTTTTCCCGGTAATGAATTGGATAAAGGGTGGCCAAATTCAATGGTTCCAATTCCTTTTTCGTTGATTTCAAATTCAACGTGACCTTCGTTTATTGCATTCATATTTTTGTAATTATTTTATAGTGTTGAGTAGTTAGTATGGAGACTAGTATCAACTCAATACTTTGTATTTATTTTGATTGATCTATTTTTTTGACCATAGTTAAGATAGTAGCAATACCTACTGTCTCACCCGTTTCATCATAGATATCAACCAAGAATTTTACAATTCCTTTTGCGATATCTTCCTCTGATTTCTTTTCTTGATCGATTTTTTCTTTCACGGTAAATCTCACCCCAATGGTTGCTCCAGGGTAAACTGGTTTTGTAAACCTTGCTTCTTCCACACCGTAGTTTAATAAAACGGGTCCTTTTTTAGGGTCGACAAATAAGCCTGCAGCTTTTGACAATAAGAAGTAACCATGGGCAACTCTTTGTTCGAAAATGGTACCGTCTAAAGAAGTGGCATCCATGTGTGCATAAAAATTGTCACCGCTTACATTTGCAAAATTGGTGATGTCAGTTTCTGTTACCGTGTGTTTGTGTGTAAAAACTGTCATACCAATTTCTAGTTCTTCAAAATGTTTTCTAAACACATGTTGAATTGGTTCTGGTTGATCAGCGCCAACTTGAAATTGTTGTGTGATTGCGGTAATGGTTTGCGGGTGACCTTGAATGGCGGTTCTTTGTAAGTAATGCATGACACCTCTCATTCCACCCATTTCTTCACCACCACCGGCTCTACCTGGTCCACCATGTGTAAGTAATGGCATTGGAGAACCGTGACCGGTGCTTTCTTTGGCGCAACGTTCGTTTAGCACTAAAATTCTACCGTGCATTGATGCGGCGTTCACTACATAATCAGTGGCTATTTTATCATCAGCAGTGATGATAGAAGAAACCAATGATCCTTTGCCTAATTTGGCAATTTGTACCGCTTCTTCAAGATCTTTATAAGGCATTAAAGTAGAAACAGGACCAAAACACTCAATGTCGTGAACCGCTGTTTTGTTAAAAGGATCGTCATTTCTGAATAAAATAGGAGAGAAGAAGGCGCCTTTGCTTTTATCAGCACTTTCGTGTACTTCAAAATTTTCTAAATCACCAAATACAATTTCTTGTTCGGCTTGTAATAATTTTACATTTTCTTTGACACGTTCCACTTGTAAATGTGTCGCCAAAGCACCCATTCTAACTTCCTCATTTGCTGGATCACCAATGACTACTTTTGCCAATCTTTTTGACAAAGCTATCTGAACATCTTCCATTAATTCTTCGGGAACAATAACCCTTCTAATTGAGGTACATTTTTGACCGGCTTTCACGGTGATTTCTCTTTGAACTTCTTTGATGAAAATATCAAATTCAGGCGTTCCAGGGACTGCATCTTTTCCTAAAATCGAAGCGTTCAATGAATCTGCTTCCATGTTAAAAGGAACTGAGTTTTCAGCAATATTAGGCAATGCTTTTAGCATTTTACCGGTTTTCGCTGAACCTGTAAAAGTGATAATGTCTTGATTGGTTACATGGTCTAAAATGCCATGGCCAAGTCCAGTTACCAATTGTAATGCACCTTCGGGTAGAATTTTTGAGGCCACAATTTCTCTGACCATTAATTCCGTTAAATAAGAAGTGTATTCCGAAGGCTTCACAATTGCAGGAACTCCCGCCATTAAGTTAACCGCTATTTTTTCTAACATGCCCCAAATTGGAAAGTTGAAGGCGTTGATGTGTATGGCAACACCTTCTTTTGGTACCATAATGTGGTGACCAATAAATGTTCCACCCTTTGATAAAGCCGCAGCTTGACCATCAACATAATATGGCAAGTCAGGAAATTGACGACGCAAAGAAGCGTTGGCAAATAAGTTGCCAATACCCCCTTCAATGTCTATCCAAGAATCTACTTTTGTGGCACCAGTTGCTGCACTCAAGGTGTAGAATTTTTTTTTGATACCCATTAAATGAAGGGCCAATTTTTTTAACATTAAACCGCGTTCTTGAAAGGTCATTCTTCTCAAAGCATAACCGCCTGTTTCAACTGCGTATTCACGCATGGCTTTATAATCGAGCCCTTTTGATGAAGTTTCACCGATTTTTTCTCCAGTTATTGAGTTAAAATGTTCTATTTCTGTTCCCACACCCGATTGCCATTGGCCAAGTGCGTAGTTTTGGTAAATTGTCATGCTATCGTATTTGAAGGCATAAAGTTAAAAATATGACTCAAATAATCCTATTTTTAAGGATATTTAATACCGACAAGAAAAGGAGGTTAAATTGAAATGTGAAAAAGGGCAAACTAATTATTATAAAACATCATTTAGGTCGGTGTTTTTGTCAAATACTGCTTTTGCAAAGGGACAAAGTGGAATGATTTTTTTCTTTTCTTTTCTTGCAAATTCTACAGCAGAAAGCAGTAATTTTTTTCCAATTCCTTGGCCTTTAAATTTTGGATTGACTTCCGTATGATCAATGATAAATTTGTCATCTCCGGCCCAAGAATATGTTATTTCACCAGCGACTATATCTTTATCAATAACTTTAAATCGGCCTTTGTTTTCTTGGTTGATGTGTTGTATTTCCATTGTTTTATGTTTTATGGGAGTGGTACAAATTCTTTTTCATTTGGCACCTTAGGGAAAAGTTGTTGTTTCCAATTTTCTTTTGCTTTTTCAATTACAGCTTTATTAGAATGGACAAAGTTCCAATGAATAAACCTTTCTTCAGGAAATGGTTTGCCACCAAAAATATAAACCACCGTATTTGGGTGCATTGTAAATTTACACAAGCTGCTATCTTGAGCAATTAAAATGTGTTTTGATTCGTAAGTATCTCCTTCGCTTTCAATGGATCCTCGTAAAATATACAATGCACTTTCTCCAAAAAGTACATGGCCAATGTCTACAGTTTTTATGGTTTCACTTTTAATTTCGATAAAATACAAATCACTCAATACTGGAACGGGTGATTGTTTTCCAAAAGCCTTTCCAGCAATTAGTTTAAATTCTAAATCGTCCTCTTTCCAACTCGGAATTTCATTTGCAGCAGTATGAGAAAAATTAGGTTCACAATCTTCCAAAGATTTGGGTAGTGCAATCCAAATTTGTAAGCCATGAATTGTTTTTGATATTGAGCGCAAATAATCAGGTGTTCTTTCTGAATGTACAACTCCTTTTCCAGCTGTCATCCAATTGACAGCGCCAGGTTTAATTTCGCAAACTGTACCAATGCTGTCTCGGTGCATTATTGAACCTTCAAATAAATAAGTGAGTGTAGACAAACCAATGTGGGGGTGAGGCGGGACATCTAAATTTTCACCTGCATTTAAAGCGGCTGGTCCCATGTGGTCAATAAATACAAATGGACCGACCGCTCTTTTTTGACGAAAGGGCAAAAGTCTGCCTACCATGAAATTACCAATATTTGCTGCTTTTTCTGCTAGAATTAAATTGATGTTAGACATAATTATTTTTTATTTCAACAATACGGTTTTATACAATTAATGTAGTTTATCTAAAAGCTCTTGTGTAAAATCATTTTGGTAAATTCCATAATTACTCACCAACAATCCCTTCATTTTTCCATTAGTAGAAGAAATGGCATACAAGGTAACTGCATCTGACGGGTCGTCATTGTCGTCAAAGTGAAATTTTTGCATGATTTCAAATTCTTTCGGACTCATAAGTATGTTGGTGGTGTTACAAAATACACCATTTTGTCGAATATTAAAATCGTTGGTATAACCTTCGCGTTTTAGCTCGGCTATAGCTTGGGTCAATGTTTCAAAAGTTTTCATAGTGTGCACTGTTTAGAGTATAATAATATACATATTTAAACACCGCCAATCAACCTTAAATATAACTTTACGTCTTAAAGGAGCTTATATTTTATTCCACAATAAATTTCTCTACTGAATTTTCGACCTTTAAAAAGTAAATTCCACCAGAAAGTTGAGCAAGCGAGAGGGTGTTTATTTGTGGTTTAATTTGACCAGTGTGAACCATAGCGCCTCCAATACTTATAATTTCAAAAGTCTTATTCTCATTAAACAAACTTTCGACTGTTAAGTTTTTATCTCCAGGGTTATTGTATATTTTTATGTATTTATCCTTTTCATTTAAAGTATTGGCACTTAAATCGAAACCAGTAAAATAATTTAAAGTTGCATTAATAAAATTAATTCTATTTTGAGGCGTGTCAATTAATGCTGGATCAAAATAAGTCCCAATTACATTTGTAACAAAGTCGTAATAATGCGACATGGTTACTTCTCCACTTAGGGTATAAGAACTTGGTCCCATATTGTAGATTGTTGTTGCGCCAGGACGAGGTGTTACGCCATCCGCCCACCAGAAAGTGCTAAATGTCCATATTAAACTATCCGGAAAAGAGGTGCTAGTTTGGTTTGAAAAATCCACTTGAGGCAGTCCGTTTCCTCCGTCGTCTCCATAAGACTGTACATTATAAGTTTCAAGACCCATGTATTCATAGGCAAAGTCGGTATTGCCAATAGTTGCGGGTGTTACATACCCACCATCATAAAGTATATCTGCCCCTATTATCCAAGCGCTTCCACCGTCGCTTAAAAAACTTTTCAAGGCTGTATTTCCTGCTTGACCGTTATCCCACAATCCTAATGCTGCACCATCTGTTGACGCATAATAAATTACCAAATAGAATCCTTCATAGTCGGCATAGCTTGGCATTTGACTTGAATCAATCGCATTAAAATAAGTAAAAGTTCCGTAGTCCGAATTTTGGAGCGCCAACAAAAATGTATCGGTATTCTGCGTAATATAATCGTTGTCGTTGACGAACATAATGTTTTGTGCATTAATTAGACTTGTGGTGAAAAGCACTGAGAGTAATAATAATTTTTTCATGGTGTTGCAAATTTA
>CBDUKB010000060.1:0-14623 GCA_965367695.1 uncultured Putridiphycobacter sp. | reverse complement strand
AGCTGGTCTTACCCGCTGCACATCTCACAGCTTTCTGGGTCATCCAAAGAGCATGCAATTTCAGCCATTCTCTCTTCTTCAGTCTTTGCTACCGGAATTACTTCTTTGGCTTTTTCAAGGGTGAATTTAACCGCATCTGTCGCTGCTTTTGTTCTCAAGTAATACATCCCTGTTTTCAAACCTTTTTCCCATCCATAAAAATGCATTGATGTTAATTTTGCAAAATTTGCATTTTCCATGAATAAATTCAAAGATTGAGATTGACAAATAAATGCTCCACGATCTGCAGCTAAATCAATGATTACTTTTTGAGAAATTTCCCAAGCAGTTTTGTACAATGCTTTAATGTCCTCTGGAATGGCTTTAATATTTTGGATTGAACCATTTGAGGCCATCAAGGTGTTTTTCATTTCTGAATTCCACAAACCTAGTTTTACTAAGTCTTTTAGTAAATGTTTGTTCACAATAATGAATTCCCCTGACAATACTCTTCTTGTATAAACATTAGAAGTATAAGGTTCAAAACATTCGTTATTTCCTAAAATTTGAGCAGTAGAAGCAGTTGGCATAGGCGCCATTAATAATGAGTTTCTGATTCCGTGTTCTTTCACTTCATCTTTTAACACATCCCATTCCCATCTTTTTGATGGCTTCACTCCCCACATGTCAAATTGGAATATTCCTTGTGACATTGGTGAACCTTCAAAAGTAGAATATGGTCCTTCTAATTTTGCTAAATCTTTAGATGCAGTAACTGCTGCATAATAGATTGTTTCAAAAATTTCACTGTTTAATTTTTTTGCTTCAGCTGAATCGAACGGAAAACGCATTAAAATAAACGCATCTGCTAATCCTTGTACACCAATTCCTACTGGACGGTGACGCATGTTCGAGTTTTCAGCTTCAATAACAGGGTAATAATTTACATCAATTACTTTGTTTAAGTTTTTTGTTAATTGATAAGCAACATCAAATAATTTATTGTGATCAAATGTTTTTGAATCAGCGTCAACAAATTTTGGCAATGCAATTGAACCTAGATTACAAACCGCTGTTTCATCAGGGGCTGTGTATTCTAATATTTCAGTACATAAATTAGAAGACTTGATGGTTCCAATATTTTTTTGATTTGATTTTACATTGGCTGCATCTTTGTAGACCATGTATGGAGTACCTGTTTCAATTTGAGACTCCAATATTTTAAACCAAATATCTTGTGCTTTAATTGTTTTTCTCCCTTTTCCTTCGGATTCGTATTTTTCGTATAAAGCTTCAAACTCATCTCCATAAGCTTCTGATAAACCTGGACATTCGTTTGGACACATTAAAGTCCATTCTCCATTATCTTTAACACGCTTCATGAATAAATCAGGTATCCACATTGCATAAAACAAATCTCTTGCTCTTTGCTCTTCTTTTCCTGTATTCTTTTTTAAGTCAAGAAAATCTACAATATCGTTGTGCCATGGCTCAATATAAATTGCAAAAGATCCTTTTCTTTTTCCGCCTCCTTGATCAACATATCTTGCTGTATCATTAAAAACTCTTAGCATTGGAACAATTCCATTGGAAGTACCATTGGTCCCTTTTATGTATCCGCCCTTTGCTCTAATATCGTGAATCGACAGTCCAATGCCTCCAGCAGATTGAGAAATTTGTGCACATTGTTTTAATGTATCATAAATTCCTGAAATGCTATCTTCTTTCATGGTTAATAAAAAGCAAGATGACATCTGTGGTTTTGGTGTTCCAGCATTAAATAAAGTTGGTGTTGCATGAGTAAACCAGCCTTCTGACATGAGGTTATATGTCTTCACAGCTGATTCAATATCGTCTTTGTGAATACCCACAGAAACACGCATTAACATGTGTTGCGGACGTTCAACAATTTGGTTATTCAATTTGAGTAGGTAAGCTCTTTCTAATGTTTTAAACCCAAAATAGTCATATTTAAAATCCCTATCATAAATGATTTGACCATCTAAAAATGCTGCATTTTTTTGAATTATTTCGTATACATCTTCAGCAATTAAAGATGCATTTTGTCCTGTTTTAGGATCAACATACCTGTATAAATCTTCAATCGTTTCTGAGAATGATTTTTTAGTGTTTTTATGTAAGTTTGAAACGGAAATTCTTGATGCCAATAATGCATAATCCGGGTGTTCAATTGTTTTAGAAGCGGCCACCTCAGCAGCTAAATTATCTAATTCAACAGTAGACACACCATCATACAATCCTTCAATTACTTTCATTGCTACTAGTTCTGGCTGAACCATAACATCTAATCCATAACACAACTTTTTAATTCTCGCGGTAATTTTGTCAAATTTTACCGGTTCTTTTCTTCCGTCTCTCTTAACTACGTACATACTCAATTACTTTTTTTTAATAGGGTTTTTAAAATTCTTCATCTAATGAAAATGTTTGCTTCTCGCTCCCACCCATTACTCCAGCTTTTTGATATTCACCAACTCTTTTCTCAAAGAAGTTAGTTTTACCTTGTAGGTTTATCATATCCATAAAATCAAATGGATTAGTCACATTGTATACTTTTTCATTTCCTAATTCGACTAAAAGCCTGTCAGCAACAAACTCAATGTATTGCGACATTAAATCTGAATTCATCCCGATTAGCTTTACAGGTAATGATTCTGTAATAAATTCTCTTTCAATATCCACCGCAGTGGTAATAATTTCTTCTACTTCTTCTTTTGGAAGTTTATGTTTTAAGTGGTCGTTATACAACAACACAGCAAACTCCATGTGCATGCCTTCATCTCTTGAGATTAATTCATTAGAAAATGTTAATCCTGGCATCAATCCTCGTTTTTTCAACCAAAAAATTGAACAAAACGAACCTGAAAAGAATATCCCTTCTACTGCTGCAAATGCTATTAACCTTTGCGCAAAAGTTCCGTTATCAATCCAGTTTAATGCCCATTTGGCTTTTTTCTTTACTGGTGGAAAAGTTTCTAATGCATTAAATAAATAATCTTTTTCTTTTTCATCTTTAATATAAGTATCGATTAATAAAGAATAAGTTTCAGAATGAATGTTTTCCATCATGATTTGAAAACCATAGAAAAATTTTGCTTCAGTATATTGCACTTCTTTTACAAAGTTTTCGGCTAAATTTTCATTCACTATCCCATCTGAAGCAGCAAAAAATGCCAAGACATGTTTGATGAAGAAACGTTCATCATCTGTTAATTTTTCTTCCCAATCAACCCTGTCTTGTGATAAATCTAATTCTTCAGCTGTCCAAATACAAGCTTCTTGAGTTTTATATGCTTTCCAAATATCATCATGCTGTATAGGAAACAAAACAAATCTATTTGGGTTATCATTTAATATTGGTTCATCTATTTCGGCCATAATAATTTTTTAATTTAATTTCATTCACTTTAGCTAGGAGAAAGACAGTACTTCAGATTGAAATTGAAGGTGAATTTGGTCTTTTTATGTGCCCTTTAAAGTGGAATACAAAAGTTGATATTTTTTATGGATTTACCAACTAAAAACAATTCACAAAGCTACCCAGTTTTTCAACAATCTAAAAAATATGTGCCTTTCATGCGCAATAAAATCAAGGCTTTACAATTAAATTTAGATGTTAGAAACTATAGGGAGATGACTTAAAAAACAATTAGACTAACAACTTCTCCACAATTTCCAACTTCACTTATTTCATATTGCTGATGCGCTAATTTTACCTTTTGCAAGGTAGGTAGAAATAGTGATTAAAAATAAATAACACTTAAAGTATTTACCAACTTTTAAATGTGAAAAATTATCATTAAATTACAAATGTTTGCAATTTTTCAATAATGAATAAAGTTTCTTTCATACTACATGGACTGATTGATTTGTTTTTCCCAAATGAATGCGAAATCTGTGGAAAAGACTTAAATCATACCGAAAAATTTATTTGTTTTCCTTGTAAATTCGAACTTCCGTATTTGAACAGACATCAATACCAAGTAGAAAGCCTACAAAAAATATTTTGGGGCCGTGTGAAAGTTGAACAGGTCCACAGTGTTTTCAATTACCAGAAAGGTAATCATACTCAAAAAATATTGCATGCAATTAAGTATAAAAAACATACGAAACTCGGGAAACATATGGGCATAATTATGGGAAAACAATTGATGAAAATAGATGAGTTTGATAGCATTATTCCAATTCCTTTACATCCCAAAAAATTAAAAAAACGTGGTTTTAATCAAAGTCTTATTTTAGCAGAAGGCATAAGTGAAGTTACGCAAACACCCATTCATTCAAACTATATAGAACGTATAAAAATTAATAAGTCACAAACTCAATTTTCAAAATATGATCGTTGGGACAATGTGAAAAAAATATTTTTATTAAAAAATCAATCTGAACTGAAAAACAAGCATATTTTAATTGTTGATGATGTTATTACTACAGGTGCAACTATTGAATCTTGTGTAGCAGAAATCCATTCGAAAGTCCCTTGTAAAATTAGTATTGCAACCTTGGCTGCTAGAGTTTAAAAATAAAGTACTTTTGGTTTTAAATGAATTCAAATAACTATACAATTGTTGGCTGGGGGTTGGCAGGAGCCACCATGGCTTGGCAACTTTATTTCAGAAAAATAAACTTTAAAGTTTATGATAATCAAATAAATACTTGTACCAATGCAGCAGCTGGTATTGTTAACCCAATCGTTTTTAAACGACTTTCGCTTAGTTGGAATGCAACAATTTTACTTCCTGCCGCAGCAGCTTTTTTTAATAAAATTGAAAGTGAATTAGCTGAAAAAATACTGGATAAAAAATCCATTTATAAAATTTTCAACTCGATTGAAGAAGAGAATAATTGGGCAGCTAAAAAACACCTTCCTTTTTTTAAGGAATACTTAGGGGAAAGTAAAAATATGAATAACGAAGCTATTATTAATCCACATGGTGCAGGTGAAGTAAAAACAATAGGTAATTTAAATACCCAAAAATTTCTTTCCGCCTCCAAGGAGTTTTTTTTAAAAAATGAAGTTGATTTCAGGAATAAAAATTTCGATTATACTTCCATCAAATTAGCCGAGCAAAAAATAATTTTTTGTGAAGGAGCAAATATTGACAAGAATCCTTTCTTTAATTATTTACCCCTGAAACCTACCCATGGAGAAGTATTAATTATAAAAACACCCCATTTAAAAATAAAAGACATTATTAATAAAAATATGTTTGTCATGCCTTTAGGTAATGATTTATATAAAATTGGCGCCACTTACAATTGGGAGAAAACTTTGGCAGAAACGAGTGAAAATGGAAAAAATGAATTAATTGAAAAGTTAAAAGGAATCATAGATGTACCTTATGAAATGATCGACCATTTAGCTGGTATCCGTCCAACTGTTAGTGATAGACGGCCATTACTTGGCGTACACCCTCGTCATTCAAATCTTTTTGTTTTTAATGGACTTGGAACTAAAGGGGTCATGTTGGCACCATTCTATTCAATGCAATTATTGGATTTTATGGAACAAAATATGCCTATCGATAATGAAGTAAATATAATTCGCTATGAAAAATATTTGAATTAACTTTGCAATACAATTACGAAAACATAAAAATATGTATCCAGAAGAATTAACAAGACCAATGAAAGCTGAATTAGTTTCAGCTGGATTCGAAAGTTTAGAAACACCAGAAGCTGTTGATAACAAATTAAATAATAATGAAGACCAAACTGTTTTAGTTGTGATTAACTCAGTTTGCGGTTGTGCAGCTGGTAGTTTAAGACCAGGTGTTTTAAAAGCAGTAAAACATAACAAAATTCCTACAACATTAACAACTGTATTTGCAGGTGTGGATGCTGATGCGGTAAATCAGGCAAGAAAATACACCCTGCCTTACCCTCCTTCTTCTCCTTCAGTTGGACTATTTAAAAATGGAACTTTAGTACACTTTTTAGAACGTCATCATATTGAAGGTAGGTCTGCAGATATGATTGCAGAAAATTTAACAATGGCTTTTGACGAATTTTGTTAAGCTAATTTTCTAAAGAAAAAACCAATGCCGTTCAACAAATATTGAACGGCATTTTTTTAATAATCAAATATGAAAAAACCTGTAATCGTGTTTATTATCGCATTTATAGTACTGCTTTCTTTTTTCTATTTTTATCCGGCTCAAGTTTTCCCTGCTGTGGTAGCCGACCAGAATGGTACATTTACGCAAGACATCAGTCTTCAAGAATTATTTAATCAAACCTTAATTAATAATCCTGTTAAATCTTTAAATTATTCTTGTACTCCTACCTTTCAAGGTTGGTTTTTAATGTTGATTATTTTTATAGGTCTTCCCATTATGATTGCTTACAGAACTACTTTAAAAAAATATCCCCGAAAAGGAAAATCATAGTACAAAGGATTTTCAATTCATACTAATATTATATTTGTACTAAAACAAACTGAATATGTCACTTCCAATCAAATTATTAGCTGAAATATGTAAAACTCCTGGCGCACCGGGCTTTGAACAAAGGGTCAGGTCACTTGTTATTCGGGAAGTGAGTCCATACGTTGATGAAGTTACCGTTGACAATATGGGCAATGTTTATGCTTTTAAGAAGGGAAAAGTCGACAAAAAAGTAATGATTGGCGCCCACATGGACGAAATTGGTTTTATTGTAACCCACATAGATGAAGATGGATTTATTCGTTTTCATACCTTAGGTGGGTTTGACCCAAAAACACTCACAGCACAGCGTGTAATTATTCATGGAAAAGAAGATATCATTGGCGTAATGGCTTCAAAGCCAATTCATGTCATGACTACTGAAGAACGCAATAAAGTCGCTAAAATTCAAGATTATTTTATTGATACAGGATTAAGTAAGGAAGCGGTTGAAAAAATAGTCACCATTGGTGATGCAATCACACGAGAGCGAGAATTTATTCAAATGGGAAAATGTGTAAACTCTAAGTCCCTTGACAATAGATTGGCTGTTTTTATTTTGATTGAAACATTAAAAGCATTAAAAGGAAAGGATGTACCTTATGATATCTATGGAGTATTTACCGTTCAAGAAGAAGTAGGTATTCGCGGTGCCAATGTTTCTGCACTTAAAATAAATCCTGATTTTGGCTTTGGTTTAGACACCACCATTGCTTTTGATTTACCAGGTGCTGCAGCTCATGAAAAAATAACAAAATTAGGAGGCGGTACGGCCATTAAAATAATGGATGCTTCAACTATTTGTGATTTTAGAATGGTTGATTATATGAAAAAAACTGCTGATAAGAATAACATTCCATGGCAACCCGAAATCCTAACCGCTGGTGGAACTGACACAGCTGGCATTCAAAGAATGACACAAGGAGGTTCAATTGCTGGTGCGATTTCCATTCCAACACGTCATTTACATCAAGTTATTGAAATGGCACATACAGAAGACATTGAAGGTTCTATTGCCCTGTTAACAGCATGCTTAACAGATTTGGATACTTACGATTGGGCATTTAAAAATTAACGTAACAAGGTGACATGCCCCGAAATTTCTTTTGGTAGTCCTGAATCATATTCATAATAAACGATTCTCCAAACATATGCCCCTTGAGGTGCTGGTTTACCTCCATACTTACCATCCCATGCTGCTTCAGGATGTTCTGACAAAAACATCAGTTCCCCCCAACGATTATAAATCCACATTTTATAGTTTTGAGGTTTATAAAGAATAGGCTTAAAAGTATTATTATACCCATTACCGTCAGGGGTAAATGCATTGGGAACAATAATAGGAATGACCGGTACTACTGTCAAAGTTTTCATGGCAGTATCTTTACAACCTTCTATATTTTTAACTACTTGATAAGGGTGATAAACACCTGGTTCAGGGTAGGTATAAATAAAATCTGAAAAAGGCGTATAACTTCCATCCCCAAAATAAAACCACTGTTTATAAGCGTCTTCAGATGTGTTTACAAAATGAAAGTCAGCTTCATATTGATCTTGAATCAAAGGGTCTAAATCGAAAGATGCCGTGGGAGAGGGTGAAATTTCAACAAATTCAGGCTTAATCAAAGTAAGGGTGTCAATACATCCGGAAGTGGTAAAAATAGTCAATTTCACATCATACAATCCAGGGACTGTATAAATATGACTTGGGTGTGTATCGGTACTACTGGCCCCACCATCTCCAAAGTTCCAAATAGAGACTATGGCAGTATGCGCAAAAGAAAGGTTAATAAATTCTGCTTCAAAAGGGGCACATTTGAGTTTATCGTCTCCCTTAAAACCGATCGTGGGTTCAGCATACACAAAAATTTCATCAACATAAGTGTCCTCACAAACATCATATACAACTTTGAAAGCAACTTCAATCGGACCGCTTTCAGAAAAAACTATGTTGGTTGGATTTAAACCAATAAAAGTATCGGGAATGGCGCCTCCTCCAAAACTCCAATGGAATGTACTTCCTGGTGGAATAATACCTCCTCCATTAAAATCAAAACTGTTACCCACAATACATTGAGGATCTGGAGGTGTAAACTCTGCTTTTACTTCGTCACTAATTATAAAAGTTTGCTTGGAAGTATCCGAACAACCTTGGGTCAAAGAAACAATAAGCGTCACTTCAAAAGTGCCTGGTGAAGGAAAAGTGTAGGTTGGTTCAAACTGAGTACTCACATCTGTACTAATTCCAGGTACACCAAAATCCCAATGATAACTTGTTCCACCAAAACTTTCATTTTCAAACTGAATCGTAGATCCTTGGCAAAATGAAACAAAGGTTAATAAGTCTTGTTGTGGCGTAATTTCGGCCGATAATTCAACAACACAGTCCAGCACTCGAAACAAAAAATCTCTTCTCGTGGTGCTCACCAATACCCCATTTCTAAATTCATTTACACATATTCCAGCGGCATACAAACCAACCGCGGTAGGTGTTACAGATAACCAGCCAGTACTTGGGTCTATCGTTGCTCCTCCTGCCCCAAAAGGTGAGACTGCAGCATAGCCTCCTAACCAATTTACATAATTATATGGTGGTGGACCAGCTGGATTTGGTGCCGGTTGATTAGATGTTCCACCTTGGAATGGAGCACACAAACCATAGACTAATGAATCTCCATCTGGATCTGTAGCAGAATGATCGAATTGCAAAGTTTCATTATTACACAACAAAATTGGTGGTGTATTATTAAATCGAGGTGAACTGTTACAAAGTGCAATGGCGTCAATCGGAATGACAGTTGATAAAGTTAATCCTTGATTTCCGGGATTGCTTAAATTGGTGACATTAGGACCCCTACAGCAACGTTGATAGGACAACATATAACCGGTACTTGATGCTGGTAAAGTCACTACTTTTTGATAAATTGCTTCTTCGATACAAATATTTGTAGGGACAGAAATACATGGGTTATTATTAAAGTTTACCGCTAAAGTTGTAGACCCTGGAAAAGGAATGGTAAAATTATCAATTTGTGTATTGTTACCATTAAATACAGTGATGGGTAAGTTTTGATCAAACTGGGCACCTGTCGAATTACAATCACGATAAATTTTAACAGTGACCTGGTATTGACCGTTACCGAGGCAATCATAAAATATTTCTCCTCCAACAATATGGGAAGCCATGGCAATGCTTCCGTATAAAATAATAAATAATAAACTAATTAATTTCACTTTGTTAAAGTTACAACATTTCGTGTAACATAAACGCATGATTTCTTTAATTGGTTGTTTTATTGATTAAAGAATAACTGAACCCTAATGAAAACCTAAACTCATCTAGGTAGGTAGCATAAGAATTTGACAAATGCTTTCCGAAAATTTGCCTGCCTGAAAAACTAATATCAAAGCGATTAGAAATAGCGTATTTCATCCCAAAATTAAAAGATACAAGGGGATTCAAGCTCGGTTCAAAAACCAATTCATTCTCCTGATTAAAAACGCCATACTCACTTGATTCAGCATATGCCAAACCGATTTGAACACCCACATAGGGCTTCATTTTATCAGTTTTAAAATAATAATTTGCCCCTAAAAATCCTTGGTGATTGAAATTAAACCTTTCTCTTTCCCCTTGGGCATTTATAAAATAAAACAAATCAACATTTCCCTCCACCTTATGCTTTAAAAATCCCAAGTTAAAATGAGCATTTGAGGTCTGTGTTTGCTCCGTTAGAAATCCTAAAGAGTAAGCTAACCCCACATTTAAATTGTAATCCTTCTCTGATTGCGAAAATAATTGACACGGCAATAAGAGGGTTAAGAGAAGTATTTTTTTCATTATTTCCATAATTGAGTAATGTGATAGTTCATTGAAAATTGTAAGTACATGAGCTTATTATGCTCCATACTTTGAGGTGTTGCTGTTGAAGTGTTTAAATACAGACCAAAATCATTGGATTGAATTTCGTATTGTGGTGGATCAAAAACATGTAAATATCTGTAAGATATTGAAATGTTAAATCGCTCGTTTAAATAGTATTGCGCACCGACACCACCATGAACTCCTAAACTACTTACTGACACAATTTCATTTTCTCGATCTGAAAATAAGAAGCTTACGGGTGTAACTTGCGTGTTGGAGTAATTTGCCCCTAAAAAAATAAATGGTGAAAGTTTTCGATTTGTTAATGGCACCATGCCAGCGATTCCAAATTCATTTCGCTTCAAATTACCGACGTTTCCAAGATCAAGATGCTCCATATTGCTATACAGTTCTACATTCATCCATTGTATAGGACAAATTCGGGCTTGTATTCCAATACCAAAACCTGCTTCGTATTCAGGTAAATTAATATTTTGATTCAAATTCACCCCAAATTGTAAATCACCTGACTTTAAAAAAGTATCCTGTCCATATAAATTTAATCCCAAAAAGAAAAATAGGATACTATAATAATATTTTGAGCTCATTTTTATTCATTTAGGTACTATACAAAGATATGATAATAGACAAATCAAAGGAATATACAAACTTAATTTTTATTTTAATTCGCACGAATTTCTGTAAATAACCTTTAATTTTACAGCAAAAAATCATGTCCAAATCTTTTATCCGTTTGTCTTGGATTACCTTAGTTTTTATTTTCTTAGTTGTGATAGCAGGAAGTATTGTCAGGTCTTCTGGTGCTGGAATGGGTTGTCCTGACTGGCCTAAGTGTTTCAATCAAATAATTCCTCCAACAGATGTCAATCAGTTACCGGAAAATTATCAAGAAATATATCTTGAGAAAAGATTAAAAAAAATAGACCGATTTGTCAGTGTGCTTCAAAAAATTGGCTTGGGAGACATAGGAAAGCAAATTAAAAATGATGAGTCACTTCACCGCGAAGAAACATTTAATTGGGTAAAAACTTGGACCGAATATGGAAATAGATTAGTAGGTTTTATTGCAGGAAACCTAGTGTTAATTACCTTTATTTGGGTCATTATTAAATATAGAAGAAACCGTAAATTAGTGACTTTATCTTTTTTAAATCTCATTCTCATCAGTTTCGAAGGCTGGCTTGGCTCTATAGTTGTTGCCACAAATTTATTGCCTTGGGTATTGACCTTGCACATGTTATTTGCATTAATCATCATCTGGATTCAAATTGAAATCATTCGAATTGCACAAAACAAAACTTACCAAATTACTATTTCAAAAACTTTTAAATACTTGTTTTACTTAAGTATTCTGCTTACTATTTTACAAATATTAATGGGCGTTCAAGTGCGACAAAAAATTGACTTTTTGGTGGAAGATAATGTTCACCGTGCAGAATGGATTCATAATTTAGACATTGATTTTTATTTTCACCGTTCCTTTTCATGGTTTGTATTGCTTATCAATGTCATTTTATTCTGGTACAATCGCAATAAACACTATGGAATTCCAATTTTTAATTTTATTATCCTACTGATTAGTGTGGAGTTTTTAACAGGTGTATTATTCTCATATGCGAATATGCCAGCAGTCACTCAACCTTTTCACATTTTGGCAGCCTGTTTAATGCTAGGTTTTCAATTATATGGATTAAATTATTTAAAATATCGTAGAGAATCTTTACTTCGATAATTTTAATGATAATATTTTAACTACATTTGCAAACCGAAAAATCATAGATTTGAAGATATGTTATTAAAAAGCATTATTTTAAGAAAAACAGACGAATTTGAAACAGCCATACAAAACTGGGCAAATTCTAACGATATAAAGCAAGAAATTTTTGATGGAAGTCAAGAACTTTATGAATTAGCAGACGCAATTGTTTTGTTTCATGAAGATTACAATATTTCCAAAGAAAACGCATCCATAAAAGACCTTTTTTCAAATAATGGAAAATTTTCTCATAGCATTGATGTAAATGGTACCTTAATGGCATCTGTTTCTTCCTTTGTGTTTTGGTTAGAAAATCATAAACCAAAATCAGTGTTAATTATTGGTGACGATAAATTGATAACGAATAAAAAATTCAATACTTACCTTGAACGCTTAGGTGAAAGAATTAAATAATATTTGATGTTTTACATCATAAAAAAAGCTACTCCTATGAGTAGCTTTTTTTATTTCAAGTCATTTTTTATTTAAAAATCAACCAATTCTACGTCGAAAATTAAATCAGCAAATGCAGGGATAGGTCCCCCTCCATTTTCACCATACCCCAACCAATAAGGAATAATTAATTTGTATTTCGCTCCTTTTGTCATCAATGCAATACCTTCGTCCCAACCAGCAATCACTCTTTTTGTACCTAAAGCAAATTGTATAGGATGGCCCCTATCGATTGATGAATCAAATTTATCTCCATTACTCATGAGGTAACCATTATAATGTACCGAAACATTTTGACCTTTCCCTGGTGTTTCAGCACTTGCTCCTGCATCTTCAATAACATACATCAATCCCGATTCAGTCATCTTCGCATTTGGGTAAACTGCCAATGCACGTTTCTTAAAATCTGCCATTCTTTCTTCCGCACTCATGGATTTCAATTTTTTAACCCTTTGAATTTCTTCATCCAATTTTTCTGCTGCTTTATCATATTCTCTTTTAAAAACATCAGTGGCATTAAATTTTTTGGCTGGTTTTCCAATTCTATAAATACTCACTTTTTGAATGGTATCGTTTTGTGCAATAGCGTCTACAACTTCTTGTCCTTGTATTACATGACCAAATACTGAATGTTTTCCGTTTAACCAAGGCGTCGCTTTGTGTGTGATAAAAAATTGACTCCCATTGGTAGCTTTGCCTGAATTTGCCATTGATAAAATACCAGGACCATCATGCTTCAATGAATCATCAAATTCATCAAAAAATTTATACCCTGGATCACCTTGTCCATTTCCAAGGGGATCACCACCTTGAATCATAAAGTTAGGTATTACTCGGTGAAATAATAACCCATCATAAAACGGTTGATCAAATACCAAAGTATCATTTTGAAAATCGCCTTCAGCCAATCCAACAAAACTGGCTACTGTTAGTGGTGTTTTTTCATATTCCAATGCTACTAATATATCACCTTTGTTTGTTGCCATTACCGCATACATGCCTTTGGCTAATTTCAATTTTTTTACATCCTTTTTTGTAATTCTTTCTTGTGCAGTACCCATGGTAGTAATTAATAAAATGGACAGTACAAGGAGCAAAGTTTTCTTCATAATAATTTTTTTTTGTGTTTAAAGTTAAGAAGTCTTGATAAACTCCAATGAAAAGATTTTTAATAAATCAAATTCATTTTTCGTTTATAATTCAAAAAACATTCCAAAATTAATTGATTTATTAAAATTTGCAATTTTGCCATCAAAGATTTATTATTTTTGCAGGATGGTATTTGTAACAGGTGGTACAGGATTATTGGGAGCACATGTGCTGGTAGAGCTTTCTAAAAGAAATCAAGCCATCAAAGCACTCAAAAGACATAGTGCTTCAACTAATATGACGGAAGCCATTTTCCATTTCTACTTCAAAGAAAAAGCAAAGACCTTATTCAATAAAATTGAATGGGTTGAAGGGGATATATTAGATATTACTAGTTTAAAAATTGCCCTTCAAAATTGCAATACCATTTATCATTGTGCGGGAAAAGTTTCTTTCCACAAAAAAGATTTTCACGCCATGATGAAAAGCAATAAAGAAGGAACGGCTAATTTGGTAAATTTAGCCATTGCAATTGGAATTGAAAAATTTTGTCATGTGAGTTCTACGGCTGCTATTGGGCGGGATAAAAAAACCGAAATTTATACTGAAGATAATAAATGGCAAACTTCGAATGAAAATTCAAGTTATGCGGTGAGTAAATATTCGGCTGAAATGGAAGTTTGGCGAGGTACTCAAGAAGGCCTAGATGCTGTTGTTGTAAATCCTGGTGTTATTTTAGGAGCTGGCATTTGGAGGTATGGAACTGGCAGTTTATTTAAAAAAGCTGCAAAAGGTTTAAAATTTTATACCAAAGGCACAGTAGGTTTAGTTTCTGTTGAAGATGTTATTAATATCATGATAGAACTTATGCAAAGTAATATAATAAATGAGCGTTTTGTTTTGGTTGCTGAAAATTGGACTTATAAAGATTTTTTAAAAGCCCTAACAAATTCTGTGCAATCCATCCCTCCGCAGAAATTGGCATCATCAACATTGTTGAGCATGGCTTGGAGA
>CBDUKB010000059.1:0-14670 GCA_965367695.1 uncultured Putridiphycobacter sp. | reverse complement strand
AGAGCCGAAAGGTACCACACCCATAGCAAAATCACTAGAAGCAGCAGCAAGTGACTTTCCTGACAAAACAACTCGAAATGTAATTGTATTAATTACAGATGGGCTAGAAGCATGTGAAGGTTTCCCTTGTGAAATTGCAAAAAAGTTAAAAGACAAGGGTGTAAATGTTACGCCTTTTGTAGTGGGATTAGGAATTGATTTAACTTACCTGAAAGACTTTAATTGTATTGGACGATTTTACGAAGCTTCTACCTTGGAGTCCTTTGAAAAGGTAATGAAGTCAGTAATCAGTGATGTGATTAATAATACTACCATCCAAATTGATTTGAATGATGTTTCAGGGAATGCAACAGAAACCAATACCACTGTATTCTTTTATGAAGCGGGTACAAAAAAGCTGAAATATACTTTTATGCACACCATGAATTATCAAATGAATCCAGATACGATTACAGTTGTAGATCCAAAATTAAAATATGATGTGGTGGCAAATACTTTACCAACAGTTACTTTGACAAATGTAAGCATCATTAAAGGTCGCCACAACCACATTGATTTAAATACTCCACAAGGCGCTTTAAAAGTGAGGATAAATGGAAAGACAACAAAAGGCAATGCAGAAGTGATTGTACGTCAATCTAAAGATCCCAACACTTTGAATGTGCAAAAAATTAATGAGTCACAAAAATACTTAGTGGGGACATATGATATAGAAATCTTAACCTTGCCAAGAATTATCATGGAAAATGTAAAAATTACACAGCGTAATTACAAGTATGTCGATATACCTGGAGCTGGTAAATTTTGGTTTCAAGCATATAAACCCATTGTCGGACAAATTTTTTTAAGACTTGAAAGTGGGGAAATGGAATGGGTTTGTGACTTGCCAGCTGAAGAAAATCAAGGTTTATTTCATTTGCAACCAGGAGAGTATCAAATTGTATATCGATTAAAATCAGCAACTTCTACAGATTATACACTGTATAAAAACTTTCAGATTATTGCTGGAGACAATATTAGTTTAAAATTATAATACCAAGAAAATTAAAATATGGCTATGAAAAATATAGAAATCATTGATCAAAAAGACACCCGTTCAGGATTTGGAGCAGGATTATCAGTTTTAGGAGAGAAAAATCCAAATGTGGTAGCTTTATGTGCCGATTTAATTGGGTCTTTAAAAATGGACGCCTTTAAAGCAGCACATCCTGATCGTTTTTTTCAAACTGGTATTGCAGAAGCAAATATGATTGGCATGGCTGCTGGTTTAACCATTGGAGGTAAAATTCCATTTACAGGTACATTTGCCAATTTCTCTACTGGTAGGGTATATGATCAAATCAGACAATCGGTAGCCTATTCAAATAAAAATGTAAAAATTTGCGCCTCTCACGCTGGACTCACTTTAGGAGAGGATGGTGCAACACATCAAATTTTGGAAGACATTGGATTAATGAAAATGTTACCAAACATGGTTGTCATTTCACCTTGTGATTATAATCAAACAAAAGCTGCTACTATTGCTATTGCTGATCATGTAGGACCAGTTTATTTAAGATTTGGTAGACCAAAAGTACCTAATTTTACTGCGCCCGATCAAAAATTTGTTATTGGTAAGGCAGATATGATAAGTGAAGGAACTGATGTCACTATATTTGCAACTGGGCATCTTGTTTGGAAAGCAATTGAAGCTGGAAGAGTATTAGCCGAAAAAGGTATCTCAGCTGAAATAATAAATATACATACCATTAAACCTTTAGATGAAACAGCAGTCTTAAATTCAGTTAGAAAAACAAAATGTGTAGTAACAGCTGAAGAACACATGATGAATGGAGGTTTAGGAGATTCAATTGCCCAATTGTTAGCAAGAAAATTACCAACTCCAATCGAAATGGTGGCCGTGAATGATACTTTTGGACAAAGTGGTAAGGCAGAGGAGTTATTGACCAAATACAATGTCAATACACCTAATATTCTTGCTGCAGTTGAAAAAGTAATCAGTAGAAAATAAGATGTTACTGCGGGTTTTGTGTAAAATATAAGATGCAAAAACTAGCAGATCAGGATTTATTAGCCCAATTTAAAACCAACCCCGAGGTAGGGTTTAAATTAATTGTGGAAACTTTCCAAGAGCGTGTTTATTGGCAAATCAGAAGGATGACTCGAAATCATGAGCATGCTGAAGATGTCATGCAAAACGTGTTCATTAAGGCTTGGAAAGGGTTGCCCAATTTTAAAGGAGAAGCCGCCATTTATTCTTGGTTATACAGAATTGCGTACAACGAATGCATCACTTTTTTAAACAAAGTAAATAAAAATTCGACCCAAACTTTGGATGATTCCATAATTGAAAATGGTGCGAATGTAAATGGTAGAGATTTTTCAAGTGAGGAAATTTCTGCAGTATTAATGAATGCCATTGCTACTTTACCTGAAAAACAAGCACAAGTTTTTCAGCTAAAATACTTTGATGAATTAAAATACCAAGAAATTTCAGAAATGTTAGGTACTTCAGTTGGGGGCTTAAAGGCAACCTACCATATCGCGGTAAAAAAAATTGAAAGCTTTATTCAACAACTTTAAACCTTTTTAAAAAATTATAGTCATAAGTACAAGATGGAACCAACAAAAGAAATATTAAATCAATTGAAGAAAGCAGCAAAACCAAAGTTGCCTGAAAATTTCTTTGATCAATTTAGTGAGCGCTTGATGGATAACATTGAGTCAGAAAATAATTCATTTAGCTTGTCTGATTTGCAGAAAAATCAAAAACCCCAAGTACCTGCTTCATTTTTTAAAGATTTTGCTGATAACATCAGTCATGAAATAAAACCGAAATCAAAAATCAGACAACTATTTGTGTTTACTGCTATGGCTGCTGCAGTAATTATTATATTATTAAGTTTACCTTTTATGACACGTAATAATTCAAGCGAGCAACTGGCAGATATTTACACAAGCCAAGAGGAAGTTTTATTATCTTACATTTCGGAGAACGACATGATTGATTATTATACCGAATCATCAGAAAGTACTACTGAAGATATTATGGAAGAGGTATTACTTGATGAAATGGATTTTGATGTATACGGTTACTATTTAGAACAATAAGTTATGAAAACAAAAATATTATTTTTAATACTCACTTTGAGCATAGGCGCAATTTCCCTTGCTCAAAAAGGTCAGGTTGACCGTGAGCAAATAGAAAAAGAAAAGAAAGCTTTTATTACTGAAGCCTTGGCTTTGACTCCTAGCGAAGCTAAAGTCTTTTGGCCGAAATACGAAGCCTACGAAAGCGAAAAAAGAAGCTTACATAGAGAGGCTCGAAAAATAAAATATGCTTTGAAAAGTCAAGATGTGCTTTCCGAAGACGAAGCTTATGATTTGATTGAGAAAATGCTTAAACTCGAAGAAAAGTCTGCAAAAATGGAGTTGCGTTATTTGAGTGAGTTTGCGAGTGTTGTAGGTAAAGACAAAGCAGTGAAGTTTTTTAAAGCACAAGACGATTTTAAACGAGAAATTTTCAAGAAGTTAAAGAATCTTCCACCGCCACCACCTAAATAGTTTATTTCATATTTTATTTTTACCCTCATTTAATGGTATAAATCCATAAATTTGTCCCTTTATAATTAAAGATGACTAGTAAAAATATTTTTTTAAATTTTCAGGCCCAAACAAATCAACATCCTTATTTAATTGAAGTTGAAAAAGCGGAAGGTATTTATATCTGGGATAAAGCTGGAAAGCGTTATTTTGATATGATTGCAGGTGTTGCTGTAAATAATATTGGTCATAGACATCCAGCAGTGATCGCCGCGATACAAGAACAAATAGACAAACATTTACATGTAATGGTGTATGGAGAATTTGTTCAAGATAGTCAAGTAGCTTTAGCAAAAAACTTAGCTTCTATTCTTCCTGGAAAATTAAGTTGTTCTTATATCGTTAATTCAGGCACAGAAGCCATTGAAGCTGCTTTGAAATTAGCGAAAAGAGTGACCGGTAGACATCATTTAATTGGTTGCAATAAATCTTATCACGGCAGTACACATGGTGCCATGAGTATTTCTGGCAACGAGGTGAAAAAGGCCAAGTTTAGGCCCTTATTGCCAGCCATTAACTTTATCACTTTTAACGATATCGAATCCCTTGATATCATCACTAAAAAGACAGCAGGAGTTTTAATTGAACCAGTACAAGGAGATGCAGGAATGCGTGTGCCTGATCCTAAGTTTTTAAAAGCCTTGCGCACTAAATGTGATGAAGTAGGGGCCCTATTAATTTTTGATGAAGTACAAGTCGGTTTAGGAAGAGTAGGGAGTATGTTTGCTTTTGAGCAATTCGGTGTTGTACCTGATATCTTAGTTTTAGGAAAAGCATTAGGCGGTGGAATGCCCATTGGTGCAATGCTTTCTTCTTATAAAAACATGCATGAATTAACTTATGATCCCATGTTGGGGCACATCACTACTTTTGGCGGGCATCCCGTAATTTGTGCAGCTGCAAATGCATGCATTAACGTATTAAAGTCCGAAAATTGGATTGAAGAAGTGGAGCAAAAAGGAAAGGCATTGGAGATGATTGTAGCTACTCATCCAGCTGTTATTGAAATAAGAAGAAAAGGATTGTTTTTTGCTATCGAAATGGGGTCTTTTGAAAGGGTTAAATTGGTCGTTGAAAAGTGCCTTGAAAAAGGATTGATCGGGTTTTGGTTCTTGTCTTGCCCTACCGCATTTAGACTTTCACCACCAATCTCTATTACAAAAGATGAAATCAATGAAGCGGCAAATATCATTTTAACCGCGATAAAAGAAACGGATTAATTCATTAATAAAGTTTTAATTACCAACGTATTTAAATTTCTTTACGTTTCTAACTTTGAACCTAATCTTCTTTTTATGAAACTCATTGTAATCATTTCTTCCTTAATTATTTCATTATCGGTTTTTGGGCAAGTGGAATATGTAGAAGTCTTTTTTGATGGGGCCGATACTACCGAAAATGCAATGGCATTTGAATTGGATACTGCCGCTGAAAATATTTGGCAAATCGGACCGCCACAAAAGCAAAGTTTTTATGCTGCTTTTTCACATCCAAATGCCTTAATGACTGATACAGTGAATAGCTATCCAGTACTAAACACCTCAATATTTAGGTACGGAATGCATGAGTTTTACAATTATGGCATTACTGCCATTCAATGGGTTCAAAAATTAGCCATTGATTCTGGAGATTTAGCCATGATAGAATTTTCTATTGATAGTGGCCTTACTTGGATAAATGCTTTCAATAGTCCTTATACCTATAATTTTTATGGGTATGACTTTGAAAATGTAGATACACTTCAAAATGGTGATGTGGGGTTTTCGGGAACGGATACAAATTGGAGAGATATATGGTTATGTTTTGATTATTCTTGGATGAGTATGCAAGATACTGTCATTTTACGTCATGTATTCAAGTCGGATTCAATTCCTTCACAAAATGATGGATGGATGATAGACAATATGTTACAACATATTACATTTTTTCATACCATAGGAGAGCATCCACAAGAAAGTTACCTGGAGGTATTTCCGAATCCTACTTCAAACTACCTTAATATTTCAGTTAAAAAAGTTAATGTTTTTCATATTATTGAAGCATTAGTTTTAATGGATGAATCAGGGAAAGTGTTAGAAAAACATGAAAATGTTCCTACTAAATTTTATATCGATTTATCAAAATATCCAGCAGGGATTTACTTTTTAAAAGTACAGACTAATTTGCAGACAGAAACAAAGAAAATAATTGTAACACATTAACAATTGAAAGGAAAGTTAATAGTTTTATTGATTGTAAGTTGTGTATTGTTTGGCTTCTCACAATATTTTATAAACGAACCATATCCCTTTCCCAAATTAGCTGCTTTTCCAAAAATGCCAGTCAATCATTTGAACCCTGTAACCAAAGAAGGGGTAAAATTAGGACGCTATTTGTTTTATGATCCTATTTTAAGTAAAGACAGCAGTATTTCCTGTAGTTCTTGCCATCAACAAGCATTTGCTTTTTCAGATGGGAATGTAAAATATAGTACTGGGGTAAATGGTCATCAATTAAATAGAAATACCCCGCCTATTTTTAATTTAGCCTGGAACCAACATCTTTTTTGGGATGGGAAAGCAAACAGTATTGAAGAACAAGTTTTCTTTCCAGTTCGAGATCATTTGGAAATGGGTTTAGATTGGAACCTTGCAACAAATCGCTTAAAAAATTCAGTATTTTATAAAGCGTGCTTTCAAGCTGCATTTGAAGGGAAAGTAATTGATAGCGTTTTAGTTGCTTATGCCATTGCTCAGTTTGAAAGGACGATCATTTCATATAACACAAGACTAGATAAAGCTTTAAGAAGAGAAGTTTTTTTAACCAAGGATGAATTAAAAGGACTTGAATTAATGAATGACCAAAGTAAAGGGAATTGTTTGCATTGCCATCCAACAGATGCTAATTTTGTGAGTACTACCGGTAAATTTGCGAATAACGGATTGGATACGTTTAGTACGGTTTATGCATTAAAAGATGCAGGTAGAGGAGGGGTGAGTAATAATAAAGCGGATTTTGGTTTGTTTAAGATCCCTTCGTTGAGAAACATTACATTAACAGCACCCTATATGCATGACGGAAGATTTAAAACCTTGGAAGAGGTGTTAGACTTTTATACAAGTGGGGTAAAGCAAAACCCAACGATTGACAGTAAAATGCATTTTGCGAATGAAGCAGGGGTTAACTTAACCGCGCTTGAAAAAAGACAAATAATTATTTTTTTAAATGCCTTAACAGATAGTGTTTTAATTATGGATGAAGCCTTTTCAAACCCTTTTAGTAAATAAGTGAGAAGGCTCGAAAATTTTACTGCTTGATAAATTTTTCCGTCAGTAACATTTCATTCAGAAAAAATTGAATAAAATAAACACCTTCGGGTAAATGATTAACATCTATTACTTCTCCTTTATAATCTATTGCAGCAAATACAGGCAAGCCATTTATGTTTGTAATCCGTATATATTTAGAATGATTGGTATTTATTTTAAAAGTTCCCTGATTTGGGTTCGGAAATACCAATCCGTCTGCATCACCACCAAACATTACACTTATGGTGTGCGTGTATGAATAGGTTCCATCAAAATCAGTCTGTTTGATTCGATAATAATTAATCCCTAATATTGGGTTTTTGTGAACATATTGATATGAAATGGGTTCACTGCTATTTCCAGCACCATTTAATTGATGCAATTTTTCAAAATGAAGCCCATCAGTACTGTGTTCTACATCAAAATAATCATTTTGAGTTTCAGATAAAGTTTGCCAGAACAAATGAGTATTAAAGTCATGTATTTCATAATTAAAATACCCCAATGTTATTGCTAACACAGTTCCGGCACCAACAATACCTGCACCAGCATTCCAAACTGCATCTCCATCAATTGTAATTAAGTTTGAGTTTCCACCGCCTCCTTCTGGAGCTAATCGGCCACCTATATTAATGACTAATTTAGAATTATATGGTAGTTGCATTTTTTTTCCTGATTTAAAAGTTAAATCAGCGTTTAAAACAATTACAATGGGGGGGCAAGCGGTTAAATTTATTGAACTGGTAAGGTATACGTTCTCATTGATGAAAATAGTGTCAGGACAATTCGTGCCTGAAGGATAATTAGCACAGTCCCACGTTGAATTACTATGCCAGTTTCCTGTAGGTGCATCTGTACTTGTGCAGTTAAATGCTTGCCCATTAGACTTCCATAAAAATACACTAATCAATAATATTGAATATTTCAATAAATAGTTCATTACAAATAACAAAAAATAACGATACTAAGTTAATCAATTTATTTGCAATAAATTAGAACTGATTCCAAATAAAATAGTTCTTTTCAAAAAAAATATTTTTATAGAAGACCCAAACTATCTAGTTCTTTGGTACTAAAGGTTGGGGGAAAAATTTTTTTCTTTAGTTTTTCAATGATAAATTGCGCGGCGATTTCAGCTTCCTGTTGGTTGTTAAATCCTTTGTTTCCTTGAATAGAAGGAATGTGAGGTTGGTTAATGATTAATTGAGATTGTTTAAAAATTTTATAGCCCCAATTTTCATCCCTCACCTCATAGGTTTCAAAACTGTATACTTCATTTTTAATGATAGTGTCTTGATGATTGGATGATTTTGAATTATTAAACCGTTTAGTAGTTGGTTCACAACTGTATAAGCTAATGATAAAAGCTGTTAATATCAAAATCCTCATGTTTGTATGATTAATTTTGTTCGACTTGAATAGGATGCACTTGAAACTTCACAAATATAAATACCTGGCAGCAGAAAATTGCAATCTAATTGAATTGAGTTGGTGTCTTCATTAAAATCAGCTTCATAGCAAATGGCTCCTTTTAAATTGTAAATGACCAAACGTCCCTTTTGGTTTAAATTTATTCCATCTACAATTATTAAATCAGTACTTGGGTTGGGGAAGACCTTGATGTGAATGGGGTGCACTTTTTCGCCAGCTGATAAGATAGGCGTATAAGCATAAAAATCATCTGTAAATGAGCCATTATATCCTAAGCCAACATAACCCACTTCTCCAATAGCAAAAGCAGTGGCATTCGTTCTTGCACTGCCAATAAAATCAGCTCTTTGAATCCATTGGTTCCCAAAATAATTATATTCCCAAACATCTTTTTTATAATTAAAAGTATTATCGTATCCACAAGCGATAAAAATACTAGGAAAAATACCCCATCCAACCGCACCTGAACGGGGTGATCCTGGAAAATCAGGCTTTTGTTCCCAAGAATCTATTAGCGGATGATACATCCAAAAATCATGGGTATAAACACCATCATCTCCGGTTGCAATATAGCCTTGTCCACCTTCTGCAAATCCAACGGCCCCTTTTCTTGCGGTCCCATTAAAATCATTTAATTGTGACCAAGTATTGCTTCCAGCATCATATTTATAAAAATCTTTAGTATACCCATTTTGATCTTGACCAGTTCCTACATAGCCAAAACTATCAATGGCAAAACCTACCGCTTGCCGTCTTGGTGAGCCAATAAAGTCAGCTTTTTGAGTCCAAGCTTTGCTTGTGGGATTATATTCCCATAAATCTGAAAAAAAAGAAACGGTATTTCCTTGACCTAGTCCAACGTAAGCTTTTCCTTTTATGGTAAAACTAATTGCACCGCCTCTTTCTAAACCATCTCCATTTGGACCGCCAAGTGATTCTTCCGTGTCCCAGTCGTTTTGGTCTACATCATAAGAATACATTTTTCTTTTAAAACTGCTTACACCAAGTCCACCGACTACAAATCCTTCCCCATTTAAAACAAATCCGGTACATGATGACCTAGGAGGGCCGTTTACAGAGTCCATCCTTACCCATGTGTCTTGTGAAAAGACAAAATAAAATGATCCAAGGAAGAAAAATAGTAGTAGTAATTTCTCCATAGTTAGTTAATTATTATTTGTTTAGATTGAAGGGTGTGATTTTTTTCATTTATAAATTGTAACAGATAAATGCCCTTGTTTAATTGAGAAAGATTGATGGTTGAGTTTGAATTTTCACTAAGCTTTTCTGAATATACTTTATTGCCAGTAAGATTAAAAATTGAAATCGTTCCTGAAGGATGATTATTAATATTTAATTGACCAGATGTTGGGATAGGGAATACTTGAAAATTCATTGGAATAAGTGCTTGGGTTGATAATACATCATAAGGTATATATTGGTAAATACTTTGTTTTTTACCAGACACTCCTTTTCCTGTTCCCACATAAGCATAATTATCGATACAAAAAACAAAAGCATTTTTTCTTGCAGAACCTCCAAATTCACTCCTTATGGCCCAATTATCTGAAAATGGATTGTATTCCCAGAGGTCTTTTTTAAAGCCACCATCTCCACCAAGTGTGATAAATCCACGCTGTTTTAATGTAAATGCACTCGCACCACCTCGCACCCCTCCAGGGAAGTCACCTTTTTGTGTCCATATCCCGTTAGCAAGGTTATATTGCCATAAATCTTTTGTGTAAACATTTTGGTCGACTCCTAGTCCTACATACGCCATTTTGTCAACCACAAAGCTTGTTAATTGATACCTTACACCGCCTGGAAAAGTACTTTTCAAAATCCAAGCATCATTGAGTGGTTTGTATTCCCATAATTCATCTGAATAATTATTCGGACCAATTTTACCACCACACACATAACCTTTATTGTCGGCTACAAATGCAGTTGAGAAATAAATTCCTGTTCCATTCGCACCAGGGAAATCTGATTTTTGAGACCAAAGATTAACAACTGCATCATATTCCCAAAAATCTGATAAGGTTTGCCCATTGGTTGCTACAGCACTATCCATTCCTGTGCCCACATAACCTTTGGTTCCAATAGAAAATGCAATTGCATTTCTTCTCACCGAACCAGGCAGACTTGCTTTTTGTGTCCAAGAATTAGTCGCTACATCAAATTCCCAAAGGTCATTGTAGACATTGTCAGCAGTATCTACACCCATTCCTACGTATCCTTTATTATCTATTGAAAACGCGATTGTTCTTTCTCTCTTCAAACCTGGGAAATCACCTTTTTTAACCCAAAAATTTTGATCTTGCGAATGCGCATTAAATGAAAAAATAGATAAGATTATTAGGATTAATACTTTCATTTAATTGACAATAAATTGACCATTTTTGATTGATGCACCACTTTGTTTAATGGCATAACAGTAATTACCTACAGGAACATCATCCAATTGAACTTTTGTTACACTTTCGGTGCAATTTATTTGTTTAACAATGTTACCCAGCATATCATAGATTGTAATTTCATTATTTTGATGTTTAGTGAAATTCGAAAAAGTAAATACAATGAAATCAGTACTTGGGTTTGGATAAAGGTTTACTAGAAATGGAGAATAGTTTTCCTTTTCTAAAATTCGATTGTATTCCCAAAAATCATTAAAATTGATGCCATTGGTACCTATACCAACGTATCCTATGTTGTTAATAGAAAAAGCCGCTGCAAATCGCCTACTGGTTCCTGAAAATTCAGGTTGTAAATGCCAATTGTTTGTAGCAGGATCGTATTCCCACATTTCTTTGGTTACATTTCCCAAGGAACCGATATAGCCTAATAAAAAATAACATTTATTATTGACTGAAAAAGCAACACCCCCTCCAGTTGATAAACCAGGATACCCATTTTTTTGTATCCAGGAATCGGTTGAAGCTTTGTATTCATATAAATTTGAATTTATTTTAATATAGGCACTATTTTGCGCAACACAGACGCTTGACCAAGCATTAATATTTGCAGGTGTATTCTGTTTGGTAGTCCATAAATCTGTATTTGGATTGTATTCATAAATTGTTGCACCATTAGAAATATAGCCCAAATTATTAATCGAAAAAGCAATATTGTCACTAGCATTAACTGGGGCACTATTTATTTGACTCCAAGTGTTCGTTAAAGGATCAAATTCATAAAACTCATCATTTAAAAAAACACCTCCACCAACATAGCCTTTTGTACTGGTAGCAAAAGCCAATGCACCATAATTCAAAGTAGGGTAATCTGCCTTTTGCGTCCAAGCGTTAGTAGCAGGATCAAATTCCCACCAGTCTGAATATACAATATTCACACCTGTACCATTCACATGACCGAGGCCAATATAGCCTTTATCTGCAATTGCAATTCCAGTTCCTCTATGTCTTCCTGCTCCGGGTAAATTTGATTTTTGATTCCATACAGCATTTGCATAACCTGCAATGGAAGTGATTTCAATTAAAATGAATAAAATCGATCGTATTATTACGCTCATGTCAATGTATAATTATGGAATGCTTCTGTTGCTGTCCATTTTTAAAATAATGAAGTAGGTATAAGCCATCAGGGAGGTGTTGAAGGTCAAGAGCTGTCCCTGATTTAAACTCAGTAGTATTAATCATTTTGCCTTCCAATGTGTAAATTTTAATTTTTTGGGAGGTAATGCCTTCAAGGTGAAAAATTCCAGTACTTGGGTTTGGGAAAATTTTTACCTTATTTTCAGATTCTTCATTGAGCCCCAAGAATTGTCCATTTATGGCGATATCAAATTCTCCTGATTCATTTCCCCAACCTTCTACAATAATGTAAACCGAATCCCTTCCTTCGAGATTGAAGCTTGTTTCAGACTGATTACCACAATTTGGGCTGTCATCATTGTATGCAATTGTATTACCGAATTTATCAAATACACTTAAAAAAGTGTCAAAAGTAGCACCACAAAGCGATACATTTACATGAAGGAGGGAAGGATCTGCTGTCAATAAGAAAAATACATCCGGAGAAGGGTAGGCATTGTTGTTATTAAAATAACAGTAAGAATTATCCATGGTGTTTGCATAAGGCAATGTTCCAACAATTATTGGATCATTCATTGTATTGCCAATATATCCTGAACAATCAACCCCGCCACTTATTAATATGCTAAAATCGGTTGCCGAACCCCATTGAAAAGCGCCACAAGGATCGATAGGTAAAGTACCTCCTTCTCTTTGAATAATTCTCATTCTAGTGATGCCATTAATACTATTTATAGGAACAGTAAAAATAAAAGTTGAAAGATTCGTAGGTGGTGTTCCAGACCAAGTACCAATGGATTCACTTATATCAAATATATTATCTTGATTAAAGTCAATCCAAACTTCTCCAATTCCACTATAGTTACCTCCGCAAGTACCAAACTGAACATCAATGGTATAAGTGTTGTTTGCTCCAAGAGAAACGCTTAAATTGGTTTGATCGTCAAGGCCTAATACACCTGGACAACCAATAAAGTTAAGGGTATTTGAATCGCCTATTAACTCAACAGATTCCAGATTGGAATCGATTAATGTAGTTGGTCCGGCACTGTTGCAGTATTGGCTATAAGTCTGAAGATGGAAGAATAATAATAGAAATAAGGATACCAAAAACTTCATAGTTTATGCATTTGCAATTGTTTAAAATTAAGAAAAAAAATAGTAGCTTGATTAGAATCTATTAACATTGTCTATTTATTTCGGGGGTGAAAAGATATGATAGCTTCTCTAAGATAATCATTGTTTAAGTGGGTATATATTTCTGTCGTGCTAATTGATTCATGTCCTAACATATCTTGTACGGCCCTCAAATTCGCGCCTCCTTCTACTAAATGAGTTGCAAAAGAATGACGAAAAGTATGGGGGCTAATAGTTTTATTGAGTTGAATCTCTTTAGCTAAATCCTTCACTATTGTGAAAATCATGACCCTTGTTAATTGTTTACCCCTTCTATTTAAAAATACAAAATCCTCATGTCCTGGTTTTATTTCCATGTGGTTGCGAACATGTTGTGTATACCAGTTTATTTCTTTTTCAACTTGCGGGTTTACAGGGACTAGCCTTTCTTTGTTTCCTTTTCCAATGACCCGCATAAATCCTTCTTCGAAGTAGATGTTTGTCAATTGTAAGTTTACCAACTCACTTACCCTTAGTCCACAGCTATACAATGTTTCAATGATGGCCTTGTTTCTGTGTCCTTCTGGTTTTGATAAATCAACTGCATTTTTTAATGCATCAATTTCTTCAATATTTAATACTTCGGGTAATTTTCTACCAAGCCTTGGTAATTCTAATAAATCAGTTGGGTCATCTTTAATTTCATCTTCAATGATTAAATAAGCAAAAAAGTTTCGAATACCCGATATGATTCTAGCTTGAGAACGTGCAGATATTCCCATTTCAGCAATCCATTTTACCAATTTTTGTAAATCTTTCAATTCAACATTTACCGGCTTTTTTGGTAAGTTATGATTGAAAAAATCTACCAGCTTTTCAAAGTCACGCATATAGGCATCAACACTATTTTTTGATAAACTTTTTTCAATTTTCAAATAGTTTTGATAATCCTTTCTATATTTATCCCAAGATGAATTCACTTCAAATTTTAATATTAAATGGTCCGAATTTAAATCTACTCGGAATTAGGGAGCCAAATGTATATGGAGCTAAAAGTTTTGAAGATTTTTATGTGGAATTGGAAAAATACTTTGAAAATATTAAATTGAATTATTTGCAAAGTAATTTAGAAGGAGATTTGGTGAATAGTATTCAGAATTTAAATAATAAATATGATGGAATAGTGCTAAATGCAGGTGGTTATACCCATACTTCAGTTGCTATTAGAGATGCCATTTCAGCTACTCAAATTCCAGTTGTAGAAGTTCATATTTCGAATGTTGCTAGCAGAGAGTCGTTTAGGCATAATTCTCTCATTACACCAGTTTGCGCTGGATTAATAATGGGCTTTGGCCTGGATAGCTATCGATTAGGCATTCAAGCATTAATTCAACTACAAAAAAAATAATTTTAATTGCTTAAATATGAAAGTTCTTGTAATGATTGCGCTTACGCTTGGTTTTTTTGCTTGTCAAACTACAAAAGAACATATTTTTTATGAAGTGAGTTTGGAAACAGGTAATTTAAAACCGGATGATATTTTACTGAAGCCTTTGTATGCGAAAGAAGAAAGTCAATGTGGGGCTTTATTTTTCAATAAAGACACCTTAAGGGTTTATAATAACTTTGATACCAATCATGTATTTATTAACTTAAAGTATAAGTATGTTAAATTAGAT
>CBDUKB010000058.1:0-14670 GCA_965367695.1 uncultured Putridiphycobacter sp. | reverse complement strand
AAAATTAATGACATCATCAATGTCCTTTACGAAACCTAAATCTAACATATGATCTGCTTCGTCCAATACTAAAATTTCTACACGGTTTAAACGAATGTGACCTTGGTGTAAAAAATCAAACATTCTACCGGGTGTGGTGACTAAAATATCAATTCCTTTTTCTAAGGCTAAAATTTGATCGTCTTGTCCTACTCCACCGAACACACAAGCTGTTTTTACCTTTAAATTTCTACCTATATCGTGAAAAGCATCTGTAATTTGTAGTGCCAATTCTCGGGTCGGTACCATCACCAAACACCGAATTCCTTCTGATCTTCTAGAAGTTTTACTTTTTTGAATACGGTCTAAAATAGGAATGACAAAAGCTGCTGTTTTACCGGTTCCAGTTTGGGCAATGGCCAACACATCCTCTTCACGCATAATGGGTGAAATGGTTTTATACTGAATATCCGTTGGACGGATCATTTTCAAATCTTCTAAATTCTGCTTGATCTCTAATGCGATCGGATAATCTGAAAACTTCATAGGTGGAATTTTAGACAAAGATAATCTTTGTTTTCTTAAATGCTTTTAATAAATACCGAATGCCTTGAAATTTCTTTATTTTAAAAGGAGTTACAAGCATTTATTTAATTTGTATATTTGCCGTCGAAAATAATTAAGTCATGGGTAGATCGGATAAACAGCAACCAAAAGGAAAAAGAAGCGAAGGGAAAAAGAGTACAGGAAAACCTTTCAAAGGGAAAGATGCTGCGCCAAAAAAGAAACACTATTCAAGTTTTGATAAACCAAAGCCAAAAGGAGATCCTTTGCCAAGTTTTAGCGAGGATATTCGCTTGAATAAATATTTGTCAAACGCGGGCATTTGTTCCCGTCGTGAAGCAGATGTATTAATTGCTACAGGTGTGGTAGATGTGAACGGGACTACCATTTTAGAAATGGGATATAAAGTGAAGCCAGGAGACGAAGTGCGTTATGATGGGGCTTTAATTTCACAAGAAACTAAACGTTACGTTTTATTGAACAAACCCAAAGATTTTATCACCACTATGGACGACCCAAGGGGGAGAAAAACGGTGATGACATTGGTGCATAAGGCTTGTAAAGAAAGAATATATCCGGTTGGAAGATTGGACAGAAATACAACTGGTTTGTTAATGTTTACCAATGATGGTGATTTGGCTAAAAAATTAACTCACCCCCGTTATGAGATGAAGAAAATTTACCATGTTGAGGTGAATAAAAACATCAATACGGATGACATGAAAAAATTAATGGCTGGTGTTGAATTGGATGATGGCGGTTTTGTAAAAGCCGATAAAGTTGATTTTGTAAGAGACAACAAACCCAAAGAAGTAGGCGTTGAATTACATTCTGGAAAATACCGTGTGGTTCGTAGAATGTTTGAAGCTGTAGGTTACGAAGTCATTAAATTGGACCGTGTACTTTTCGCTGGCTTGACAAAAAAAGATTTACCGAGAGGTGAATGGCGTCACTTGACAAAAGAAGAAGTGAACTTTTTGAAGATGTTGTAGGGTAGTAGTTAGTTATTAGTGGATAGTCATTAGTATTTTGATTAGTTAGACTTTGTTTGGGGTACCATTTGGCTTTTTGATTTTATGAATCATCTGCATACATAAAGTTAACACAATACCTATCGCGGACTGAGGTTCTCGAAGTACAAGAGAGGAAATAGTATCAAGTAGTTAGTATTGAGCAGTTAGACTTTGACTGATGTACCATTTGGCTTTTTGCTATTAAACATCATAGACTTAATTGGAAGGAAAAAATCTAGTGTCTAGTGTCTAACTCACCATTTCGCTTTTTCGAAGAAGTTGAATTTAGCTTTGTTGAGGTCTACTTTTTCTTTGATCCCGTTGACAGTTCCTTTTTCAGAAAATTGCCAGATGATGGTATTAGAATTGACGAAAGAAGTGGGAATGGATTTAAAGTTCGCAATCCAAAATAATTCAGTTTTCAATTTGGAGTTTTTAAACACATCATTGTAAAATGATTCGAAGGTGTAAATAATGGGTCGAACCCCTACTTTTAACTGGTAAAGATTCAAAAATTTTTCGACTGAATCAACACATTGAGCTTGACTAACTCCTTTGATGACCTCTACATCTAACACAGGTTTGAGGCTTGTTTTTGCAACTGTTTGTTCAAAAAAATTGACTTGTGCCGCTATATTAGTATTTGGATTAAAAAAATGGTAAGCACCGACTTTTACTTTCTTTTGATCTAAGATCTTTCTATTTTTCTCGTAATGTCGATCTTTAAAATCTGCCCCTTCAGTTGCTTTTAAATAAACAAACTGAATAGAATCATTGCCAATGCGCATGTCTAAAGCCATGTCCCAATCAATTTCACCTTGGTGATGTGAGACATCAATGCCTAAAATGGTTCCCTCTATGGGGACATGAACACCAAAATTACGGTAAATAAAATTTGAGTTTTGATTTTGCTCAAAAATGAGTAAAACAATAAAAACTACTAATGCAGCACTGACTAATAAAACAGCTAATTGTTTCACTCAATCGAAATTGTTAAACCGTCGTATGCGAGCATTACATTTGAAGGCAATAATTTACTTACCTCATCATGGCTTCCAAGTAAATGGCTAATATGGGTCAAGTAAGCTTTTTTAGGGTTAATTTCTTTAATTAATTCCAAAGCTTCAGCCAAAGTAAAATGAGAAATATGCGGGGTCATTCTGAGGGCATTAATCACCAAAACTTCAGTCCCCTTAATTTTTTCTTTTTCTTCGGGACTAATATAATTTGCATCCGTAATGTAAGTGAAATTATCAATCCTATAGGCAGTTACAGGCAGTTTATAATGCATGACTTGAATGGGAATAATAGTTTTACCAAAAAGTTCAAAAGGAGTCAAATCAATTCGATTCAATAGTACTTTTGGAATACCAGGATAATTAAATCCTGAAAAAACATAGTGAAACTCTCGTTTTAATGCGATTTCAGTTTCTTCATCAGCATACACAGGCATGTCAGATTTTGAAGTATAATTGAAAGCCCTAATATCATCCATACCTGCAACATGGTCTTTGTGTCCATGGGTATAAAGCAAGGCATCTAATTTCAACACTTTTTCCCGTAACATTTGTTGTCTAAAATCGGGACCAGTATCTATGACCACATTTTTATTATGGTAACCAAGCATGATGGAAGAACGCAACCTTTTATCTTTGAAATTAGTAGACAAACAAACAGCACATTGACAAGCAATAACTGGCACTCCTTGTGATGTCCCGGTTCCTAAAAATGTTACTTGAATTGCTTCTTGCATTTATTTGTTTATTTCATTATTTAAAAAATCAATTAACTTTTGAACTGCTTGTCCCCGGTGTGAAATCTTGTTCTTTTCATCCATACTCATTTGCGCAAAACTTTTTGAATAACCATTGGGTACAAAAATTGGGTCGTAACCAAATCCTTCAATGCCCATTTTCTCTTTTGCAATCACGCCATTCACAATTCCTTCAAAAAAATATTCTTTCCCCTCCAATTGCAAACTAATGACGGTTTTAAACCGTGCATTTCTATTGGATTCATTTTTTAATTGCTCCAATACCAGCGCCATATTCTTTTCATCACTTTTCTCCACCTCATCAGCGTACCTTGCAGATTTTACTCCTGGTGCTCCCTCAAGGACTTCAATTTCTAGCCCTGTATCATCTGCAAAACAATTTAAGTCAAACAACATTTTCACAAAAGAAGACTTGAGACTTGCATTTCCTTTTAAATCGGGTGCCGTTTCAGGAATATCAGTTGTACAACCAATATCTTTTAAAGACAATACTTGAATACTTAAAGGCAACAATTTTTGAATTTCCTTGACTTTATTTTGGTTATTGGTTGCGAATACTAATTTCATTATTAAAAATTTCCATTTCCTAAATTTGCGCCAACAGGAATATTATCAATTATTTTCTTTTTTATATTCCAATGATTAATAATCTCATCCATATTATGTACATCACCATCTTCTGCCATTCTCATCACACTCGAACGTTTAATTTCTTGAGGACTTCTTGCACCTGTAGCAGCCATTAATTCAATAAATGCATGAATGGTGTTTTTTTGAAAGTTGTACACCCTTTCTGCCTTGTCAGGTACATTCAAGCCCTTCACCAATTTTGGATTTTGAGTCGCGACACCAGTTGGACAAGTATTAGTATTACAAGTCTGTGCATGAATACAACCAACAGCTAACATCATGGCTCTTGCCGAACAACATAAATCGGCCCCTAATGCCATTGCCTTGATGATACCAAAGCCTGAAAATATTTTTCCAGTTGCATTTATTTTTATGTGTTCTCTAATGCCATATTTTTTTAACAATTCATCTGCTAATACTAAACCTACATCAAGCGGCATTCCAACATGATTTGTAAATTCAAGAGGTGCTGCACCTGTTCCACCTTCAGCTCCATCAATACTTATAAAATCTGGATAAATACCTGTATCAACCATTGATTTACAAATAGCTTCAAACTCTTCAGGATTTCCCACACACAATTTAAAACCAGTTGGTTTTCCACCTGATAGTTTCCTTAGTTTTTGAACAAATTGAAGTAAGCCTCTTGGAGAGCCAAAGGCTGAGTGTCCTGGAGGAGAAAGAACAGTAATATGTGGCTTGATTCCTCGAATTGCAGCAATTTCGGGCGTGTTTTTCACTCCTGGCAATACCCCCCCATGTCCTGGTTTAGCTCCTTGGGATAATTTAATTTCAATCATTTTTACTTCTGGCTTGGTTGCATTTGCAACAAAATTTTGTTCCGAAAAAGTACCATCTTCATTTCTACAACCAAAATAACCAGTACCAATTTGCCAACATAAATCACCTCCTTGTAAATGATGCGGAGAAATTCCACCTTCTCCAGTATTATGATAAAACTCCCCCTTTAAGGCTCCCCTATTCATTGCCATTACCGCATTTTTACTTAAAGAGCCGAAACTCATGGCAGAAACATTATATAAAGCCGCACTATAAGGTTGCGTACATGCTTCCCCGCCTATAACAGTTCTTGGTACCTTATGAGGAATTGGAGCAGGATAAAGCGATTGAACGATAAACTCATAACCTTCTTCAGAAATGTCATTTTCTGTTCCAAAAGGATGGGTTGCACCCAAATTTTTCGCTCTTTCGTAAATAATAGCCCTCACATTTTTATCGATTGGCGCACCATCCGTTCTTCTTTCGACAAAATACTGTTGAATTTCCGGAGAAATTGATTCCAACATGTAACGCAAATGACCAATGATTGGGAAGTTTTTTAAAATAGCATGTTTTTTCTGAAACACATCATAAATCCCAATGATTATTATTGGTCCAAAAAACACAAACCACCACAAGTAATTAACTGAAAAAAAATAACTTAAAGTAAGTATTAAGGCAGTGATGATCAATGATGAAATGACAAATATTGTTCTTACCATAAGTTTTTAGTCTTTTTTAATGTGAACGTCGGTTTGTGGGTAAGGAAAGCCAATACCATTTGCACGAAATGCTTTTTCAATGGCAAAACGAATATCAGATTTATAAATATCGATATAGAAGTTTTGTTCAGCCCAAAAAACGACATCCATTTCTAATCCATTCGACCCAAAATTTCTTAAACGTACAAATACTGGTTGCGTTTTCTTCACCCTTGGGTGCGATTGGGCACTTTCTATTAATATGCTTTTAGCCAATTCCACATCCGCATCATAATGAATAGTCACCGGAATTTGAAAACGAATTACATTAGTGCTAAAACTCCAATTGTTGACACTTTGATGGGTTAAAATAGAATTGGGAATTATCAATGTTTTAGAATCACGGGTTTCCACTTTACTGGTTCTTAAGTTAATCTCCTTTATTTGAGCAATAAAATTAGCTTCTCCATTATAATTGTGAATTTCTATGATATCTCCTACTTTATTGGAGCCTTCGAACAAAAGTAAAAGACCTGATAAAAAATCTTTGAAAATATCTTGCATTCCCAATCCAACACCGACTAATAAAGCAGCTGACCCAGTTAGCAATAGACCGATACTTAAACCAAAACTGCGCAATAATATGATAATTGAGATGGTATAGATGACATATTTACCCAATTGAATCACCACAAACTCGGTTCCTTTGTCTAATTGAACCCGTTTTGAAACGCTTTTATGAAAATAAAGTTTTAAGAAATTAACCAATAATCTCGCTACAAAAATGATTAGAATGACCAAGAAAATGTGGTAAACCGCAATATAAAAACTTTTAACCCTGATGAATTCAAATGCTAAAACATTGCCAAAATCAATGTTGGAATTATTGATATTTAAACTCTGAAAACATATGTAGAAAATCAAAAAATAGATGATTTGCTTGATTAATTTCCACAAGGCAATTTCTCGACCTTCAATTTTAAACTGCTTGTCCTCTATTTGTAAAATTTTAAAATATCTTTTCAGGTACTTAATACAGAGTTTGCCGATTAAGAAAATAATGATAAATAAAATAATATTGATTGGGGCCAAGATAAACCCTTTACTATTTTGAATAAAAGTTTCTGCCAATTCTGGGTTATTTTGAATGACATTTAAAGTTGAATCACTGACCCCAAAAGAGCGTGTATCTATAATAGGGTAATTTAATATGTCATCCCAAATATTCATAGCTAAATGATTCTTCTACCTAATTTTGCTGAGAGCACTAGTTTTACTTTTTCTAATTCTCTTTGTCGGGTCATCAGTAAATGAAATCCTTCAAGATCTTCATTAGCAATTTGACTCATATCGGATTGCAATGTATTAATTTCATCCATTACTTTGCAAGATTTATATGAATAAATTGCTTCAATAACAGCTCGGTCTAAATTGTCAATCTCCCTTTTTATTTTTACTTTTTGAGTAACCCATTGGGGACTCAATTCATTTTTTAGGGATAAAATATCTACCGCCACTTTTGCAATTGCCACATTTTCATTTCTTGTGAAATTCTTTTCTTCCAAAATTTTCCCTTCTTCAAATGCTTTTTTATAAGCTTGATAAATTTCTGCAAAATCAGGATGAATTAGTTCCATATTATCAACACCCAATTCGTGTAAAATTAGCTGGACCACACTTACCTCCACAAAAACTTCTTTTTGTTCTCCTTTGTCGTTTTCTTGAATTTGTTTGGTTTTTACTGAAAATGGTCCGTAATTCAAAAGTAATCGAATTAAATCTCTTTCTTGATAATATAAATTATTATAAATTACCTTTTTCGGCTCAGGTGTAACTGTTGTTGCTGTCTGGTATTCTGGCGGAATGAGTGCTTCAGGCGGCGGTTCTTCATTACTACTTAAACTATTACTTTGAGAAAATTGCCTTCTTTTATCGGCTTTCTGTTGCTTATCACGCACTAATTTAACCAGCTCACCCACCAAAATATCTTCTTCGATATCAAATATGTTTGCACATTCTTTGGTGTAAACCTGTTGCTTTATTCTATCTGGAATTAAAGCGATTGAAGAAACGATATCACGAATTAATTGCGCTTTCTTTAATGGGTCTCCCGCTGCTTCTTTACTTAATAAATCAGACTTAAAAACAATAAAGTCTTTTGCATTTTCAGTAATGTAACTATTCAAAACCTCAGTGCTTGATTTTTTTGCAAAAGAATCAGGATCTTCTCCATCAGGAAACAAGACAACACGCACATTCATGCCATGTTCCAAAATCATATCAATCCCTCTAAACGAAGCTTTAATTCCTGCAGCATCTCCATCATATAAAATGGTGATATTATCAGAGTATCTTTTTATTAAATTGATTTGTCCTTCGGTTAAAGATGTACCGGATGATGAAACAACATTTTGCACGCCCGCTTGGTGCATTGAAATTACATCAGTATACCCTTCGACTAAGTAACAGTTGTCGTATTTAATAATATTATTTTTGGCAAAATACAAGCCATATAAAATCTTACTTTTATTGTATAATTCTGATTCAGGAGAATTAAAATACTTTGCTATTTTTTTATCTGCCTTTAGTGTTCTACCGCCAAAACCAAGAATTTTTCCTGCAACACTATGAATAGGAAACATGACCCTTCCTCTAAAAAAGTCAAATGACCTCCCCTCTTTGGTTTTGGTTAGTCCAGCTTTTTCTAAAAATTCAAGCTTATAGCCTTTTTTTAATGCGGCTTCAGTAAAAGCATTGGAAGTTTCAATACAATATCCCAAATTAAATTTTCGGATAATGTCTTCTCTAAATCCTCTTTTAACAAAATAGGATAACCCAATCGCTTTTCCACTTTCATTTTCGAATAAATTATCTTCAAAATGCTTGGCTGCAAACTCATTGACAATCGATAAATTCTCTCTGATACTGGTCGCTTGAATTTCCTCAGGTGTTCTCTTTCGGTCTTCCTTAATCTCAATGCCATATTTATTGGCCAACCATTTCAAGGCTTCTACATAAGAAAAATGCTCATGCTCCATTAAAAATGAAACCACATTACCACCTTTTCCAGTACTGAAACACTTCCAGATTTGTTTGGCTGGAGAAATCATAAAGGAAGGCGTTTTCTCGTCAGTAAATGGGGACTTGGCTTTAAAACTCGAACCTGCCTTTTTCATTTGTACAAAATCACCAATCACCTCCTCTACCCGAGCAGTTTGAAAAATTTCGTCTATGGTTTCTTTTGGTATCAACTTGAAAAATGAATAAGTGCTAACAAATTTATTAGAAATTAATCAATTTAACACTTAATTACTGCTTTGATTTGTATAGATAGAAAATAAAAAGAGGATTGTTGTATATTTGGAGGATGCAAAACAAAGCTGTATTGTACGCCGAAAAACTCGGTCGGTTTTTACCTGAATCAACTACACAATATGTAGCGGAGATGATTGTGCAATATCAAGTTAATTTTACGATTAGTAAAAAAAGAAAAACAAAGTTGGGTGATTACCGTTATCCAACAGGTAAAAATGGGCACAGGATAAGTGTAAATGGCGATTTAAATCAATATGCATTTTTAATTACCACCATTCATGAATTTGCACATTTAAAGGCGTTTCAAGATCATGGTTTACGCATAAAGCCTCATGGCAAGGAATGGAAAAAAGAATTCGCACTTTTGTTTCAACCCATCATTGATCAAGGAACCTTACCCCAAGACATATACTTAGCTATTCATAATTACCTAAAAAATGCCAAAGCATCTTCTTGTACTGATGAAGCTTTGTACCGAGTTTTGAGAAGGTATGATCGCAAGAAGGCCATCTTGGTGGAACATTTAGAATTGGGCAGTCGATTTATGCTCAATAATTTAATATTTGAGAAAGGGAAGAAGTTGAGAAAGTATTATCTTTGCACAAATACACAAACAAAGCGGCAATACAGAGTATTGGGTATGGCCGAAGTACAAAAACATATTTTAGATGACAAATAATTATGCCATCATTATGGCTGGAGGAATTGGAAGTCGTTTCTGGCCAATGAGTAAGGAATCATTTCCTAAACAATTTTTAGATGTATTAGGAACTGGTGAGTCCTTGATTCAAATGACATACAATCGACTTTTAAAAGTGGTACCGGCGGCGCACATTTATATTGTCACTAATGAGAATTATAAATCATTGGTAATTGAACAACTAGCAATTGATGCGGCCCAGGTACTTACAGAACCAATGCGTAAAAACACCGCCCCTTGTATTGCCTATGCAGCACATAAAATTTATAATTTAAATCCAGCGGCCAACTTAATTGTAGCACCATCTGATCATTTGATTATAAAAGAAGATAAATTTGTAAATATCATCAACAAAGCACTTACCCGTTCTGAAGAAGACGATTGCTTAGTTACTTTGGGGATTAAGCCATCACGTCCCGACACTGGATACGGCTACATACAATTTGACAACGAAGAAGATTTGTTGATGGGTGACATTAAAAAGGTAAAACAATTTACTGAAAAACCAAACCGTGAATTGGCTGAAATATTTGTGAAAAGCGGTGACTATTATTGGAATTCGGGTATTTTTATTTGGAAAGCTGCTACTATTATCAAAGCTTTTGAAAAATTTAAGCCCGAATTAAATGCACACTTTACTTCAAAAGGGAATGATTATAACACTGAAAACGAACAAACCTTCATCAACCATGCATTTCAAGTTTGCGAAGATATTTCTATTGATTTTGCCATTTTAGAAAACGCTAAAAATGTTTACGTGGTATTGGCTAATTTTGGCTGGTCAGACTTGGGCACATGGGGTAGTTTATATGCACATTTAGACAAAGATGTAGAAGGTAATGCGGTTCAAGGAAATGGTGCGTTTTTATTTGAAACCGAAAATTGCATTGTCAAATTACCAGAGAATAAATTAGCACTCATTCAAGGTTTAACCGACCATATCGTTGTGGAATCAGAAGGTGTTTTAATGATTGTAAAACAAGAAGACGAGCAAAAAATTAAGGGTTACTTAAAGGAAATGAAAGCAAATAAACCTTTCTTATTTTAAGTAAAAATTTAACCTTTTAGTTTATTGACAATATTGGTTGTAGAATAGCCTGCCACTAGTTCAATTACTTTAACACTCCCTTTGTTTTTGAGTACAAATTCTCGACCTACTATGTGTTTTTTTGAACCCAACTCGGTTTCATTAGGATCGTAATCTCCACCTTTTACAAGTACATTGGGTATAATTGTTTGAATCACATCCAATGGGGTATCATCATTAAAAAGTAACACATAATCCACAAAAAATAAAGCGGCTAACATTTCCATTCTATCTGCTTGTTTATTAATGGGTCTTTCTTCTCCTTTACCCTGAGCCCGCACAGAATCGTCAGTATTGACTGCTACAATTAATACATCTCCTAAATCTGCTGCTTTCGCCAAATACTCCACATGACCTCTGTGTAAAATATCAAAACAACCATTCGTAAAAACAATCGATTTCCCTTCTTTTTTTCTTTCAGAAACAATTAAATTAGTTTCTTCAGCATTCATCAATATTTTATGGTGAAGTTTGGTCAGTGTTTTCATTTTTTGCTATGGTTACATTTTTAATATTGATAAGGTAAGAAATTAAACCCAGAAGTAAAACCATTAAGTTTTGGCTCAACCAAATGATCCAACCAAGTGCTAATCCTACACTGTGAATTGGCTTATCAAATTCGGGGTATAAATAAGTAGTAATTACCAAGGCGACTAAAGCTTGATAGACGCCTATACCACCTTGTACAATAATGAAACCAATTGTTCCCGCAACAAATCCAGCTAAAATACCGCCTAAAGGCATGTGGGCAGTTTCGGGCAATGCCAAAAAACAAATAGCAAACATACCTACATACATTGTCCATATAAACAAGGTATGAAGTGTAAAGGCAATCGGGTTTTTAGTTTTAAAAATACTCAACCCACCTTCTAAAAATCCTTTGAATAAATTAATTACTTTATTTCTAATAGAAGGTTTAAAGATGGCCAGTCCAATAAAAATAACTGCACCCAATCCTAGTATTAAAAAAACATACTCTTTGGTTCCCCACCCGGTACTCGCAACATTACCCGCATTCATTTGCTCATTAAGTGCCGACATTCTTGCTTTAATAAGGTCTAGATTTTCGTATTGAAAATATATGGTAATTAAACAAATAATCGAAATCATTAATAAGTCAATGGCTCTTTCTGCAATGATGGTTCCAAATAATTTTGGGAAAGGTACTTTTTCTGTTTTAGCCAACACAACAGCCCTTGTTGCCTCACCAGCACGCGGGATAAATAGATTCACAAAATAGCCAATCATAATGGCATGGTAACTGTTCCAAAAGCCAATTCTTTTCCCTAGCGGGTCAACCAAATACCGCCATCTAATCGACCTAGAAATATGACTTATTAATCCAAAAAGCAATGAAATAAAAACCCACCAATAATTAGCTGATTTTACATGGTGAAATAAAGCGGCTTTTTCGTTTTCATCCATGATATCATAAAAATACCAAATGAGGTACACCCCTAATAATAAAGGCACGCCTACTTTTAGGATATTAATGATTATTTTTTTCAACTTAATAGATTTGTTGTTTCATCTGGAAAAGCTAGCATGGGTTTAAATGTCTTGGCTACTTCAAAATCCATATACGCATACCCAATAATAATTACAATATCATTCACGGCAACTCTCCTCGCAGCAGGTCCATTCAAACAAATTGTTCCAGATTTACGTGCTCCTTTGATGACGTAAGTTTCAATTCGTTCTCCATTGTTAATGTTAACAATTTGCACTTTTTCTCCTTCAATTAAGTTCGCTGCATCCATTAAATCTTCATCAATGGTAATACTTCCAATGTAATTTAAATCGGCTTGGGTAACTTTTACCCTATGTATTTTAGATTTTACAACCTGTATTTTCATTTCTATCATTTCGTCAATTCTGGTGCAAAGATAATTATTTTATAAAATGTTGAATTTAATTTCAAGACATTAGGTATGACTTTAAAAAACCATCTATATCTCCGTTTAATACAGCTTCTGTATTATTGTTGGTGAAATTAGTCCGGTGATCTTTTACACGTCTATCATCCAACACATAACTTCTGATTTGAGAACCCCACTCAATTTTCTTTTTCCCAGCTTCAATTTCCGTTCGGGCTTCCATTTTTTTAGTCAATTCAATTTCGTAAAGCTGAGACTTTAATAATTGTAGTGCTTTTTCTTTATTTCCAAGTTGCGACCTACCTTCTGAGTTTTCAATTACTATCCCTGAAGGCGCGTGACGCAAACGAACGGCTGTTTCCACTTTATTCACATTTTGTCCACCTGCACCTCCTGAACGGAATGTCTCAAAACTAATATCCGCTGGATTTATTTTAATTTCAATTGTATCATCCACCAAAGGATAAACGTATACCGAAGAAAATGAAGTCATTCTTTTGCCTTGAGCGTTAAATGGGCTCACCCTTACTAAGCGGTGCACACCGTTTTCGCCTTTTAAATAACCAAAAGCAAAGTCGCCTGTAATTTCTAATGTTACTGTTTTAATTCCAGCTACATCTCCTGCTTGATAATCCAGTTCTTTTACTTTATACCCACTTTTTTCAGCCCACATTAAATACATTCTCATTAACATAGAAGACCAATCACAACTCTCTGTACCTCCGGCACCAGCAGTTATTTGCAATACGGCACTCAATCCATCTTCTTCGGCGGATAACATGTTTTTAAATTCTAAAGCTTCTAATTTTTCAATGGTATACCTGTATTGCTCATCAATTTCTTCTTCATTCCCTTCACCCATGGCGTGAAACTCCATTAAAACTTTGATGTCTTCAGCATTCGTTTTTAATTCTTCATGCGCTTCTACCCAATATTTTTTACCTCGAATTTTTTTCATCACAACTTCAGCTGCCTTGGGATCATCCCAAAACGTTGGGTCTTGCGTTTTTAGCTCATCTTCTTTTAGTTCAAAAACCTTATCTTCGATTTTTAAATAATCGTATAATTCTTGAATTCTTTGCTCTAATTCCTTAAGTTGGTCTTGCGTTATCATTAAAATATGTCCTTATAAAAGTGGGACAAAATTAAGAATTTTATACCAATTATACAGTTTATCGCTTTCTTTAATCAATGACAGTAAACAAATACACTGTTTCAATTTGAATTATTTAAAATAATTTTACATTTGTAAGCATATCAAAAATTACTAAATATTAATAACATGAATATACCAGCTGAATTAAAATACACCAAGGACCATGAGTGGGTTAAAATTGATGGAGATGTAGCCATTGTAGGCATTACAGAATTTGCACAAAACGAATTAGGTGACATTGTATATGTAGAAATTGAAACAGAAGGAGAAAGCTTAAGTCAAGAAGAAGTTTTTGGTTCTGTTGAGGCAGTAAAAACGGTATCTGATTTATTTATGCCAGTAAGTGGTGAAGTGATTGAATTTAACGAAGCGTTAGAAAGTGCTCCTGAAACGGTAAATCAAGATCCATATGGTGATGGCTGGATGGTTAAAATAAAATTAAGTGATAGCAGCGAACTTGATGCTTTATTGAGTGCGGATGATTACAAGAATTTAATTGGCTAGTTCAAAATTAATTCACTTTCCTTGGATTGTTTGGATAGTAATTATAGGAGTATTAAGCTTATTACCTGGTGATAAATTACCGGTTATAAAATTTGATTGGTTTGAAATAGACACATTGGTACATATTTTCATGTATACAATTTTGTCATTCTTAATGCTCATTGGATTTTATTATAAAAAAAATGAACCTTTTTTAAGGACAGCTTTATACATAGCTGTAGCTAGTATGCTAATTGGCTTAGTCATTGAAATATTACAAGGAAGTGTCATCACAAATCGTTTCTTTAGTTGGAAGGATTTTGCGGCAAACGACTTAGGTGTTTTGATGGGAATGTTAATTTATTACCACTACAATAAAAAAGAAATAACTTGGTAAGATTTTTGCAATAAAATTTGTAGTTTTACCACAATAACAAGTTTATGGAATTAAAAAAATCAAAAGAAGCAGACTTAGAATCCAAGAAAGTTGGGTTTTTGGTACTCGGTGGTATTATTGCCGGGGCGATTGTTTTGATGGCATTTACTTACAAATCAATTGTAATTAAACCCATCCCAAAAGAAATTGTTAAGCAAGAAACTGAAAAAGAAGA
>CBDUKB010000057.1:0-14671 GCA_965367695.1 uncultured Putridiphycobacter sp. | reverse complement strand
ATCTGCAACCGCAGTTACATATACCCATGTGTTATTTGGAATAGTGTTAGAAGGTGTATCTAAGGAAGTGGTTCCCATTCCTCGAATATAAAATCTTAAACGACCTGTTCCTGGGTCACCAAGACTTAAAGCATAACCGCCAATGCTATTAAACCGATCATCACAGAACACCCTTTGTCCCGACCTAGTATTGTCCGCTGTATTAATCCAACCTGAAATGGTAAAATCACCTGTTTGGTTAGGAAAAGTGTTCAATTCTATCCAATCATTAGGGTCAACAAAACTTTGACCATCTCCAGCTTTGGCAGGACTCAAATCAGTTGAGCCATTATTTGTGCCATTATAACCATTTACTGTTCCATCTAAAAAATCATCATGCAAATGCCAGACACTTTGATAATTTGCACTCCAAGTTGAAGAAGTTGATTGGTTTGTAACAATGGTTGCCTTACCATACAACATATGAATATTGACATCAGTACCATTTGTTAAGGAAGGTATTTTTACCCAAGCAACAATTTGGCCAGTTGCACCATTATAAGTTTCTAATTCAAAGTCTAATGGGTCGCCATTGTCGTCTGCAAAAATAATATCATAACCATTCGCATTGCTGACTTTTCCTGCTGCACTCGTTAAGTTTGTACCATCCGTATGATCAATTAAGATTGGGAAATCACTGTGTGGACCACCAGTTATTTGACTGCCCTGAATGGTAATAACTTTTTTATAATCGAAGCCACAAATGCTTACATCTTGTGAAAAGACAATATTTGAATAAATAAATAGAAAAATTAAAAAAAATAATATCTTCATTTTAAGGGCTTTATAATGATACAGTGTGTAAATACAGCAATACCCTAATTTATGAATATTTTAGCCAACAAAAAAATTAGGTTTTAAATGATATTCACATTGAATCGTGACAAATCGACATTATAGATAATTTTTCATTTTTTAAAGACTTATTTATTAGGATACTTTAGTCTTTTTATGGGGATGAATTGATAAAAAAATTGAAAAAAAATACAAGTAATAATTTGAATGAAATTGAAATTTAGCTTTGTATGAAACATTTTAAAGGATTCGACTAATTTTTCTGGCAGGTAAAAATAGAAACTACATTAATTATAAAAAATTAAAATTACTTTTATAATCACACCATTAATTTTATTAATTCCAATGAATATTGAATCAATTCTTTTTTATGGTGGGGTAATGATCACAATAAAAAAACTATGTCAGACTTAAAATTTAGACCAAGGTTTCAGTTGTTTTTCAAGAGTGAAGAAGCAGCAATAATTCATCAAATTAAAGATAATTTGCTTCACCAAAATCCAGAAGCCTTTCTTGGAAAAGTAAAGCATAGTCATTTTACAATTTGGATTAATCCTAGTAAAAAACATTTTTGGTCCCCAGTTTTAGATATTTCATTTGAAAAAATGGAAGATAACCAGACCCAAATGCGTTGTTTATTGGCGCCAACTCCAACAGTATGGACATTATTTATGTTTTGCTACTTTATTACCATTTTCAGCGCTTTTATTGGGTTGATGATTGGGTCGAGTCAAATGATGCTCGGTCATGATACTTGGGGATTTTATTTAGCTGGAATAGCTGCAATATTGAGTGTTTCTTTTTTTCTGATTGCACAATACGGAAAAAAACTAGCCGCTGAAGAAATGCAGCTTTTAAAAGCATTTATAAATAAAGTGAAGGAGCAAGAGCCCTAAATATCCTTTAAGATTATTGTAAAATTTGTTGATTCCATACTCGAAAAGGCAAACGAAGATTGAAAAACCATTTTGGGTTCGGAATGTTGTGATTAAATGAATACTGTTTAAATATTTGTAGGATACTTATTATAAAAAACGAATTTATTTGAATTCAGCAAGGTGATTTATGGTAGCTGCATTGTTTGAAATGAATATATTCAAACCTAACAGAACATGAGCCCCATCATGTTTTAATCTATTTCATAGGTTTAATTTTGTCTCTTGGAATACATTAATATTCAAATCACATGACAAAACCGCATTCTTTTCACATCCCAGTTATGGGCATAGGTTATACAATTGATTCCCCATTTAAGGTGGCTCATTTAGGAATTGATTCAGTAATTTCCTTAGGAGATGATATCTTACTTGAAAAATTAAGAAAATTTTACGCTGATAAATTTAAAATCCCATTTAAGGAAATCACAGATAAAATGCATGATTTTAGGGCAAAAAGGATTACTTCTTACCTGAATTTGATGAATAATTTAGTGGACCAGAAATTTGAAGAACTAAAAAGCAAGGCCACAGAAATTAGACGATACTTTAGCATGCTTCCGGAACATGATACTGTGAAAAATGAATACATTAAATTGACAGCAAAGCCTATTAATTTTGAAAAATTAAAAAGCTGGAGTGAGCAACACCTTAGAAAGGGAAAAATTGATGTGAACATCATGACAAAAGTGGACAAGGCAAATTATATTGATGGTGAAAAATTACCAGTTGAATTTAATGATGCTCATGCTGCCTTACGTGGTTTTGCTGAAAGTGATTTGAATTCATCACTGATACTTTCTGCTGGTATGAATCCAAGACTCTATGCGTATTTGGAAAATTTTGAAGACTTTTATCCAAATGAAGCAGGAGAGATAAAGAAGAAAATAGTGCTAAAAGTAAGTGATTATCGCTCTGCATTGATTCAAGGAAAATACCTTGCTAAAAAAGGGATTTGGGTTTCAGAATACCGGATAGAGTCTGGTTTAAATTGTGGTGGGCATGCTTTTGCTACAGATGGATTTTTATTAGGTCCTATTTTAGCTGAATTTAGAGATAATAAGGAGGAAATAACACAAGCCGTGCAGGAATTACTAGTGAGTTCATTGACAGCAAAAAATAGAACAACTCCTAAATCACCCCTTTCCATTAAAATAACTGCCCAAGGTGGGGTTGGTACTGCCGAAGAACACGGTTTTCTATTAGCTCATTATAAGGTAGATTCCGTAGGATGGGGAAGTCCTTTTTTATTGGTTCCTGAAGCAATTACAATTGATGATGATACTTTGAATAAATTAACGGAAGCCAAAGAAGAAGATTTATACTTAAGTAATATTTCCCCTTTAGGTATTCCATTTAATAACCTTAAGGGGAATTCTAAAGATGATGAAAAATTTAAATATATAGCCAAAAACAGACCAGGAAGTCCATGCCCAAAAAGGTATGTAGCTTTAAATTATGAATTTGATGAAAAAGGACTGTGTACCGCTTCACGACAATATCAAGACTTAAAGTTAAAAGCTTTAGCCTCTTTAAATTTACCAGTGATTGAAAATAAAAAACAAGTGGTAAAAATTACTGAAAAATCATGTATTTGTGTTGGGCTAGGGACAGCTGCTTTATTAAGTCATGGCATAGAAACTAAAAGAGAAGGGGAAGGAGTTTCGGTTTGTCCAGGTCCTAATAGGGCCTATTTTTCGCATCAAATGAGTTTAAGCAATAGTACGGATCACATATACGGTAGAGCAAACATGATAACAAGGACTGACCGTCCAAATATGTTTGTGAAAGAAGTTAAATTATACCTCGATTACTTGGCAGATCAAATAATTGATAAATCCATGACTGTGGATGGTAAGCAAGAAAAGTATTTATTGAAATTTGCCAATAATTTAAAAGCAGGGATTGCCTATTATTTTGATTTATTTACTGACACCAAAAATTATTCAAAAGAAACCCAATCAAAATTTCATTATGATTTAAAGCAATGTGAGCAAAGGTTGGATCAATTATTTTCAAGGATTTCAATATTGAAGCAAAATCTTGAACTAAAGGAAGTAACTATTTGATATTTAGCTTTTTTAATTTTACTTTAATGCTGTCAATTATTTCGATTAATTAGACATCAATAATTGATTTTAAGTCTATATTTGACCTAGTTTAAAGTGATAAAAACAATGATTTTAAAAATTGTTTTAACCTTGAATTATTAATTGTAAAAGACTTATGTTTTTATCCGTATTGTTAGTTGCACTTGGCTTTGTTGCTTTGATTTTTGGTGCAAATTGGATGGTTGATGGAGCGAGTGCCTTGGCAAAGAAAAACAACATTTCAGATTTAGTAATTGGTCTGACCATTGTTGCGTTTGGGACTTCTGCTCCAGAATTAGTGGTCAATTCTGTCGCTTCTTTTAATGGTCATTCAGATATTGTAATGGGTAATATCATTGGAAGCAATAATTTTAATTTGTTCATTATTCTTGGTATCGCTGGATTGGTGTATCCAATATCGGTTCAATCTTCAACAGCTTGGAGAGAAATCCCTATTTCCTTGCTTATTACTCTTTTACTTTTTGCACTCGCAAATGATTTTTTTATAAATCATGATTCAGAAATTTCAAGACTAGATGGGGTTTTATTGATACTCGCTTTTGCCAGCTTTTTATTTTACATTTTTAGGCAATTAAAAACTGAAAAAATGAATTCAAAAGTCGAAGTACAACCTTCCAATATTAAAATTTGGTCTTTGATTGTATTTGGATTAATTGGGTTAATAATTGGTGGAATGCTAGTAGTTGATAACAGTATTCTTGTTGCAACCCAGTTGGGTGTAAGTGAAAAAATAATTGGATTGACCATTGTTGCTGCTGGCACTTCATTGCCCGAATTGGTGACTTCGATAGTAGCAGCTTTTAAAAAGAATGCAGATATTGCAATTGGCAATGTAATTGGCTCAAATATTTTTAATATTTTGCTCATTTTATCCATCAGTGCATTTATAAATCCCGTTAAGTTCAATGCCAATTTCAACCAGGATATTTTAATACTACTGGGTGGGACAGTGCTTTTAATTATTTTTATGCTGACAGGCAAAAGAAAAAAAATTGATAGGTGGGAAGCGTTTTTGCTATTGGCTTTTTATTTAAGTTACACCGTGTTTTTGGTTTCGAAAGAATTGTAATCATCCGCTTTAAAACTAAATTGAGATATCCTGTATGAACCAATTAAATCTCGAATCAAGGCTTGAATTCCCTATCTTTTGAATGATGATAAAAGAATCATACTATAATTCCAACGTTGAGTCACAGGAAAAGCATAAATAGATCCATAATTGAATGAATAAAATCCGCTATTCGCTTAAAAAGTGACTTTCTTAACTAAAGGTTCACCAGCTCTGAGTACAGTCACTTCAATACTTTGACCTTTTTCAAATTTACCAAGGCACTCCATGTAGTTCATCATTGTTTTTACTTCAAATTCCCCCATTTTTATGACAATATCTCCTTTTTCTATACCCGCTAATTTTGCAGGGCGATCTTCTTTTACACCATCTAAACGCATGCCTTCACCATCATATAAATAATCGGGAATTACACCAAGGGTTACTTTAAAGTTTCTTCCTTTATTATTGTCTGATTTTGTTTTTGTAAATGGAATATTGGTATCAGCATCTAAAGTGATAATAATGGCTTCAATATAATCTGTTACCATGGCTAATCCTTCAAAATTAATGAGTTCTGTATCATCTGAGGGACGGTGATAATCTTGATGCTGACCGGTAAAAAAATGTAGGACTGGGATATCTTCTAAATAAAAAGAGGTATGATCAGAAGGACCTACTCCAGAAGAATCATACTTATTAACGAATCCAAAAGTGTTGGCTGAAGCAAGTACAGGTGGAAAAGCTGGAGAAGTACCGATTCCATAAATTGCCAATCTATTTAAACTATCTAGTCTACCCACCATGTCCATATTAATCATGTAATTAATATTTGCTTTGTCTATGGTGGCATTTTTCACAAAATAATTTGAACCCCACAATCCTTTTTCTTCTCCAGAAAAAGCGATAAATAAAACATTGGTGGAAAGATTTTGTCCTTTTAATTTTTTAGCCAATGAAAGCATTGCTGCCACACCACTTGCATTGTCGTCTGCTCCATTGTGAATTTCATTTTTACTGTCAGATAATGAACCTTCGGCTCCGTATCCTAAATGATCGTAATGTGCGCCAATCACAATGGTTTTTTCCTTTTTGTTATCAATAAAACCAATGATGTTTCTACCCGTTACTTCTTCTCCTGTTCCAACATTGTCATGTGGATGGGCCTTTTTTTTGCGTTTGAATTCTTGAATGTAGGTATTGTTGATGCCTTTTGGACTTAATCCAATTTTTTCCATCCTTTTTGAAATGTATTTAGCAGCAAGAATTTCGCCTACTGTGCCGGTCTCTCTCCCTTCTAATTTATCATCAGCTAAATAAGAAACGTCTGCATAATAAGTGGAGAATTTTGACGTATCAGTAATTAATGGTGTTTGTCTATTAATGCAACCAGTTATTATTAGACTTGTCAAGATGGTGATAAAAAATATTTTCATATGGTAGGGTACATTGAATTTTAAGTTTGCAAATTTAGAATATAATCTTAGAGTTATTTGTGACGAAACTCACTTTTTAATATAAATAGAATTGTATTTTTGCCTTCAATAAAAAATAAATAATGAAGAAAACTATTTTTTTTGCAAGTACATTGCTTTTAATTGCTTGTGAGTCAGCGAAAAACTCGGGTGATTCGGCAAATGTTGATGGAAATTCTGGTGCTACAGAAAAGTACGAGCCACAAGAAGAAACGCATTTAGCGAATATCAAGCAATTGACTTTTGGAGGTGATAATGCTGAAGCTTATTGGAGTTTTGATGATTCAAAATTGGTTTTTCAAGCGAAAAACGAAGCTTGGGGTGCAACATGTGACCAAATTTACACCATGACTTTGGACGAAGATTTAAGTGAAGGTCAAATTCCTCAAATAGCAAGTACTGGTTACGGCAGAACGACTTGTAGCTATTTTATGCCTGGTGATAGTACCATTATATATGCGAGTACACACTTAGGTGACTCAGCTTGTCCAATTGAACCACCTAGAGGTGATAAATATGTTTGGCCAGTTTACAATACCTTTGATATTTTTATTTCTGATTTAAAAGGAAATATTATCAAACAATTAACCACGCATGATGGATATGATGCTGAAGCAACCTTGTCTCCAAAAGGGGATAAAATTGTTTTTACTTCAACGCGTTCTGGAGATTTAGAGTTATATACAATGAATATTGATGGCTCTGATATAAAACAAATTACTTTTGAATTGGGTTATGATGGTGGCGCATTCTTTTCACCAAATGGAGAGCAATTAGTATTCCGTTCATCTCGTCCTAGAACAGTAGCTGAAAAGAAAGAATACAAAGATTTATTAGCCCAAGGATTGGTTCAGCCTACTAATATGGAATTATATGTATGTAATGTAGATGGATCAGGTATGCAACAAGTGACCAATTTAGGAGGTGCTAACTGGGCACCATTTTTTCATCCTTCAGGTGAAAAGATTTTATTTAGTTCTAACCACAAAACAAAATCCTTTCCATTCAATTTATTCATGATTAACGTTGATGGTACAGGGTTAGAACAAATAACTTTTGATGAGGAGTTTGATTCTTTCCCTATGTTTTCTTATAGTGGAAAAAAATTAGTTTTTTCTTCTAATAGAAACAATGGGGATACTAGAAATACAAATATGTTTGTTGCTGATTGGGTAGATTAAAAGTAAAATGGACTATTTAAAAGCGTATTTGATTTTCAGGTACGCTTTTTTTATTTCATCAATACCTTTTCAGGAATATATATAAATCTTTCTCTAACCCATTAATTTTGATTTCATGCATTAAGCGCATGTATTTACCTAATTTGTTTTCAGGGAATCCTTTATTGGAAAACCAAACGAAATAAGGCTCAGGGATTGTGAGTAAAGGTTGACCAGCATATTTACCAAAAGGCATTTTGTAGTTAATTGCCTCAATTAATTCTTTTCTATTGTCAACTTGGCTTTGCATGTTCAAATGTAGGATAAAAATCTAAAAATACTTATGGAATGCACATTGAAAATAGAGAATTGAAATAAATATAAGCTTTAATTAGGTCCTGTTTTTTATCCATGCTACACAGTCAGTATATTTTGAAAAATAATGATTTTCAAAACGTTTTTCTGGATCCCTTTCAGAAGTTAAAGTCATTGATATTTTTGAAATAACTTCTTCACTCAAGCAAAATAAATGAATGTTAATATGGTGTTTAAGATAAAAAGGAAATAACGTTTCGTGTAGGTAGTTTTGCGATTCTTCAATGATCGTAGGTCCCCCGTTTAAAGTGTTTAATATTAAAATATTATATTTAAATCCTGCTTTGAATTGCTTTTCAAAACTGGTCATCATTTCACTTACCAATGCTTTTGCATCAGCAATATGAAATAGGTCATAAGCCGCTTCAGAAAATCTTACTTCAAATGCTTTTATATGCTCCTGTCTTAAGATGCTTAAGTACTTATTTTCGTAAAATGAACATGTGTTTTCTAGTTCATTTTTCTCATTATTTTCTTTAATTTTATTTTCAGGCATGGGTAATTTTTAATAAGTAAATCATTTCAATAATTCGCGAATTTTAAAACTGCTTAGTTATTCGCAATTCTTTATGTAAGAAATACAGTCTTGATACTTCGAGAAATATTGAATATTGAACTGCTCTGTTGGATCAGTTTCAGCAACCAATGACATGGATAGTTTGGAAATGACTTCTTCACTCAAACATAATAGGTGGGTCATTATTTGATTTTCAAATAAAAACGGAAAAAATATATCATGAATGTATTTTTGAGATACTTTTTCAATGGTTGGACCGCCTTCAATAGTATTTATTATCCAAATACCATATTTGTGACCATTTGCTATTTCTTGGGTTAGTAATTTGATAGCCAAATCAGTTATTTTTTTTATTTCAACAAAATGAAATAAGTCAAATGCAGTTTCGGTGTATCTAATTTCAAAAGATTTTAAATGTTCATGTCGTAATATTGAAAAGTATTTATCGTCATACAAAAGCACTGAATTTTCAATGGGCTCGTTAGCTTCTTTTTTGACTGGGTCGTTTTTGATCATGACAGGGATTAATGAATGACACCCTTAATTTAAGTATTAAATTTAAGAAAAGTAATATTTTTGATAATTATTCTTACTCAAACTGTTGGATGTAAATAGCTTCTGCTTTCATTAACTCAAAACTAAGAAGGAATACGCACCTATGCGCTACACTTTAATTTTAATCATGTAAGCGCAATGCTTCCATTACTTTGTTAAATGAAATTGTTGTTTTTGGTATTTGAAATTTTATCTTTATATTAGTTGTGTATAATTTTGATATACAATGTATAAAGGATTTTTGTTAATATTATTTACCTTTACTTTAATTGCTGCAAAAGCGCAAGTTTGGATTGATTCCGGTGCGGTATGGCATTATCATTCATCAAGTCCTTGGACTATAAGTTATACGAAACTTGAATATGTAAAAGACACCCTTATTAATAGTCAATTATGCCAGAAAATTACAAGTGAATCTCGTTCATTTATAGCGGATTCACCACCTAACACTTATTATGCTTTTCCTGTTTCAACGGGGATGCCACAATTTACATACGCAAGTGGAGATACCGTTTTTTATTTGGCTGATGATGGATTTAGGATATTGTGTGATTTTGGAGCACAAGTAGGCGATAGCTGGGTGGGAATGACCTATACAAATGATATGGGAAATACTGATTCATTGGTTGTTTCAGTGAAAGAAATAGGGACGATCAGTATCAATAATAATTACTATCGTTATGTCGACTTAGCCGCTGATACTTGCTTTAATTATGGTTATGGAGGTCTATTTGTTGAAAGGTTTGGTTTTTATCAAACACGGGAATATTCAGGTTTATCAAATTTCCCTTATACACATGGTTGTAATGGGATAGTAGAAACGTTCGGCAGTGGTTTGTACTGTTTTAATGACGCCTCATTTCAGTTAAATGGGTTCACTGGAGAAGCCTGTGAGTTTCCCGATATAGAGATTCTTGGAAAAGATGAAATAATTGTAGCTGACTTTAATGTATTTCCCAATCCTACGAAGGACAAATTGTATTTTAATAACTTAAGCAAGGATGAAAACAATTTAACGATATGCGACATTTCAGGAAAAATTGTCCTTAATGTTCAAAATATAAGTGCAGGAGCACCGGTTGATGTCTCTTATTTAACTTCAGGCATTTATTTACTTCAATTGAACCAAGGTGGGAAAATTGAAACTAAGAAGATTGTGATTCAATAATGCTTTTTTTTTGAAATCCATTATTCATAAAATACCCGACAAAAAACAATCGAATATTATAATTGCTGACACCAACAATCTCTTTTACTGATCCACTCAATACAGTCTTTGTAATTAGAGAAAAAGACATTGGTAAACTTTTTACTTGGGTCTTTTTCAGCGGTAACCGTCATTGAAAGTTTGGAAATAATTTCTTCGCTTAAACAATATACTTTTGTACATATGTTGTTTTTTAAATAAAAAGGGAAAAGTTGAGTATGAACATAATTTTGGGCTTGATGTTCAATGGTAGGTCCGCCATCTAAAGTATTTAATAAAATAATTGAATATGTAAAACCAGCATCTAACTGTTTTTTTATTTCAATCATCACTTGGTCGATCACTTTTACGGCATCATTAAAGTCGAATAAATCAAAAGCATTTACACTGTATTTAATTTCAAAAGTGCCGAGTTCATCAAGTCTATAAATACTCATATACTTGTCTTGATACACTTCAATTCTGATTGCTTTTGGGGTAATGGCTACTTTCTTATTCGAAACTTTATTTGACATACGGGGGTTTTATCAAAAAAACAAATGTAATTATAATTACTTGAAAATGAATGTAAAGATAAGGGTATTTTTTCAGAGCAGGTCAAGAAAATGTAATTATCGGATATAAAAAAAGCCTGAATAAATTACTTTTTTTCTAATTGTTCAAGGTAAAGCGCTTCCACTTTTTTAGCGTGTTTCACAACTTTTTTAGTCCATGTCAAAAGTATTTCATTCTTTTCTTTTTCGGATAATTGCCAAACTATCTTTTCATCTTTTCGCATGCGTTCTGTAAGACTGAATAATGCCAGTGCAACTGAGACTGAAATGTTATAACTTTCCGTAAAGCCATACATGGGTAATTTTACAAATGCATCTGCATTTTCTAAGGCAATATCTGTGAGTCCTCCAAGTTCAGTGCCAAACATCAAGGCTATGGGCTGATCAATAGGTAATTCATCAATCATACAGTCGTTAGTATGAGGGGTCGTGGCTACTATTTTATATCCTTTTGATTTTAGGTGATGAATGGCTTCTAAAGTGTTGTGTGCTGAGTTTTTATATTTATAGGTATTTAGCCATTTCGAAGAACCCATATCTATGTCTGGGTTGACTTCATATTTATTGTAATTTTCAATAATGTGTGCATCTTGTATACCAAAACAGTCGCAAGAACGCAAAACGGCACTTGCATTATGTGGTTGAAAAAGGTTTTCCAAAACTACGGTAATGTGCCTGGTTCTTTGTTCAATGTTTTTAGCAAACTTTTCCTTTTTATTATCAGAAATGTGTTTGTAAAATTGCTCCAAAAGCCACTTAGTCTTGTCCATGGGACAAAAATAATAAAATTTAAGGAATGGTAATCTGAAAATTAGCTTGTCAGGATTAGTAGATAAAACATTATGATGCGTAACAGTTTTATGATTTCTTGTGAATTGAATGGTAAGGAAATCCTTAATTTTGCGACCCAATATTAAATTTAATCCATGTTTAGGAAATATAAATTACTGCTAACTTCAATTTTAATGACGACTTTGCTAATGAGTTGTACAGAGAATAAACACGCAGATGCTGATAAACTGCAAAAAGTAGATAAAAACACATTTCAGTTAAAAACACCCGGTGATAGTATCGTGGAATTAGCCATTGTTGCGCATGGGGGGGATTTGTATGATGATGCGCATTATCAGTTCAAGTTTAGAAACAAAGTATATACATTTAAAAACAATCAAAAGAATTTTGAATATACAAGACTCGACCTTTCCGATTCTATGCTGATTTTTGATGTAATGAATGGGGATACTTTTGAAAGAATGGTTGATAACGAATTGGTTAATTTGAATGCTGAAGCGCAAGATAAATTCAGAGAGTCAATTAATTCAGTAATTTATTTCGCGACTTTACCACACAAACTAAGTGATGCAGCAGTTTTTAAAAAATTGATAGGCACCACTACTATCATGGATACTTTATACAATGTAGTTGAAGTTTCATTTAGTCAAGAAGGAGGAGGTAAAGACCATGAAGATTTGTTTTATTATTGGTTTAACAGTAAAACGAATACGCTGGATTATTTAGCGTACCAATACGCGACTAATGGAGGCGGGGTGAGGTTTCGTTCAGCCTACAATAGAACAGTTGTTGAGGGCATTATTTTCCAAGATTATGTTAATTATGAAGTTCCTGTCGGGACTCCATTGGGTACTATTCCAGCTTTATATGAAAAAGATAGCTTAAAAAAGCTAAGTTTGATTCAAACTGAATTAATTAAAAGTCTGAAATAAAAGGTGTTGCTTTAGTGATTGTTTTAAAAACGATTTGACCAATCTACTAACTTGTGATGGGGGTAGTTGTGCGGTACCTCCTGTTAAAACAAACATTTTCGGTATCCCAAAACTCACTTACTGGTTTCATCAAACGCTTTAATATATTTTCTGAATTGTGATTGTTGATATCGACATCAGCATCTATGGTGTCAAAATTTAATTTTTGAAAACCGTATTGAATCAAGTGAGTCGCTATTTCTGTACCATATCCTTGGTGCCAATATTGTTCTCTAAATCGATAGGCAATTTCAGGGTTATTTTCGTTGTTTTTTAAAAAGCCACATAGACCTATCAAGGTGTTACTTTCTTTGATGTTAACTGCCCAAAGCATTTTTGCACCAGAGGGGTCTCCTTCAATTAATTCAGTTAATTTAGCCTTACTATTTCGAATGGAGAAAATGGGTTGTGGAATGGGGTCCATTACATTTGGGTTTCCCATTAAATCAAAAAATGGAAGTTCGTCCGTAATTTTTAAATGCCGAACTACTAAGCGAGGAGTGGTAAAAATAGTAGACATGTCTTAAAGATAAATAAAATATTTCAATACCAATTTATATTTTTTTAAGAGATCTTATCATGACCTACATCAGGTTTTGAACTAAATCGCCTATTTATTAACAATTATTTTTCCTTTTAAAATTAAACTTATCTTGTAGGAATATTAGACCTTGAAAGCGCTTTTTATTAAAATTATTTGATTTTTTAAATTAGGCTTTTATTGTTTGAAATCAATAAATTAATTCAATTTATTTAACGCATAACTTTAATTAAATGAGTAGAAGGAAATTTCTAAAAACCAGTGCTTTGGCAACAGGCTCCTTAATATTGGGTAGCTGTACCCAAGTTGGCATAAAAAAAGAGCAAACATTATTAGGGGCTTCTGATGGAGTAAGTAAAAAACCTTTGGTGATATCAACTTGGAATCACGGTTTGGAAGCAAATAAAGCTGCTTGGGAAGTTTTAAAGAATAATGGTGCAGCATTAGATGCTGTTGAAATGGGTGTCAGGGTTACGGAATCGGATAAAGATAACCGAAGTGTTGGAATTGGCGGACTACCTGATAGAAATGGAATTGTAACCCTAGACGCTTGTATCATGAATCATGAGCAAGCGTGCGGTGCTGTAGGATGTTTGACTGATATTGAACACCCTATTTCTGTCGCAAGAAAAGTAATGGAAGAAACACCACATGTCATGTTAGTGGGGCAAGGTGCGTTTGATTTTGCAATTGAGAAAGGCTTTCCAAAAATTGATTTGTTGACCCCAGAAGCTAAGTTAGAATGGGAGAAGTGGAAGACCTCAGAAGAATTGAAAAAGCCAGCGATTAACAGTGAAAATCACGACACCATTGGCATGTTAGCCTTGGATGAAAATGGGAACATTTCGGGTGCCTGTACGACCAGTGGTTGGGCCTATAAATTACATGGAAGAATAGGGGATTCTCCAATTATTGGTGCGGGTTTATTTGTTGATAATGAAGTAGGTGGTGCTTGTGCTACTGGCATGGGTGAGGCAGTAATTAGAATTGCTGGTTCTGCCACGGTAGTGGAGTTAATGAGACATGGGAAATCACCTCAAGAGGCTTGTGAAGAAGCTGTTAATCGAATTATAAAAAAACACAATGATATTGAAGGCATGCAGGTTGGTTTCTTGGCCATGAATAAGCAAGGTGAAATAGGGGCTTATAGTGTTTATGCTGGATTTAATTACGCAATGACCTCCTTGGATGAGCACGATTTAATAGATGCAGCGTATGAAATGGAATGGTAAATTACTAGCACCCTTATTGCTCATACTCTTTTTTAGCTGTGCTAAGGAATTTAAAAACCCTGTTGAATACAGACAAGGTGATGCCATTCAACTTATCCCTCAAGTCTCTTTTTTAAAAGTTGACACTGGTTATTTTGAGTTGAATGAAAGTACAGTGATTTTAACTTGGAACGACAGTACAAGTGGCGCGAATTACTTGCAAAAACTAATAGGAGAGACTTCAAATTTCACACCAGCGATCATTAAGATTAAAGGAGAAGAATATAGAGATTACCCCAATTATATTATGCTCAATAATGAATCAAAAACCATTGGTATTGAAGCTTATAGTTTGAATATTGACAGCAACCGTATTGCTATTTCT
>CBDUKB010000056.1:0-14771 GCA_965367695.1 uncultured Putridiphycobacter sp. | reverse complement strand
TAATTATTAATCACAAATTTAGATTCATCATGAATGAAGAATTAAAAAATTTAAATATTGACACCCTAAATGCTATGCAACTGGCCACTGTAGAGGCGAGTAAAACAAATAATAATATGTTGCTGTTATCGCCAACTGGAAGTGGGAAAACATTGGCTTTTTTATTAAGTACTTTACCTGATATTCAGTCCGATTCAGGTATTCAATTACTAATTTTGGTGCCTACCCGAGAATTGGTATTGCAAATTGAATCAGTAATGCGCGCTATGAAATTGAATTTAAAAATTTCAACAGCTTACGGAGGACATGCTTTTAAGGTAGAACAAAATAACCTCATTGATCCTCCTGCAATTTTGATTGGAACACCAGGTAGGGTAGACGACCATCTGAAAAGGCGGACTTTCGATCCGTCCACTATAAAAAAAATCGTATTTGATGAATTTGATAAGTCCTTGGAATTCGGATTTACGAATGAAATGGAATATATTTTGAAAAAACTAAAAAACTTGACCCATAAGTTTTTAGTTTCTGCAACCGCCGCAATTAAAATACCAGATTTTGTTCGTTTGCCAAATTTAAAAACTATCGATTTTCAATCAGTCGAAAAGCCAACATTCGAATTTAAAGAACTAACAGTTTTAGCTGATGAAAAATTGAGTGGCCTAGTCATGGTTTTAGGCATGCTAAAGCGTGGAGAAAATGCTTTGGTGTTTGTTAATCACCGTGATGCTGCTGATAGGATAGGTGTTTTTTTAAATGAATTTAATGTAGAATATGCATTATTTCATGGTGGTTTAAAACAAGAACAAAGAGAATTTGAATTGATTAAATTTAGGAATGGGAGTGCTAACGTTTTGGTTGCAACAGATATTGCTGGAAGAGGTATTGATATTCCTGATTTAAACACAGTCATTCATTATCAATTACCAACCACAAAAGACGTGTTCACACACCGAAATGGTAGAACAGCTAGAATGAAAGGGGAAGGGACTGTTGTTATGATTAGAACTGGTGAAGAAAATATTTTAGATTATACTGATGAATATGTTTCAAGTCTTCAGTTATCAGAAATTAAAGAAGTGTATCCGCCAGAATGGACAACATTTTATATAGGAAAAGGAAAGAAGGATAAGATTAATAAAATTGACATTGTAGGGTTTATGATGCAATTTGATTTTATGAAAAAGGAAGACTTAGGCTTAATTGAAGTGAAGGATTATTTTGCTTATGCAGCCGTTAAAAGTAAACATGTGAAAAAATTGGCCATGCATTGTCGTAAGGCGAAAATTAAAAATAAAACGGTAAAAGTAGAAGTTGTAAAGAAAAGATATTAACAGGTTAAAATTCAGTTATTCAGCATTTAACGTGTGTTGTTAATATATGTTAACAGCAATAAGTTGATTAAAAGTTTAATTTTTTTGTAAGGTTTTGAATTTTACTGCGAAATTTGAAAAAAATCCCGAATTTTAAATAAAATATTTTTATCAATGTTTAAATTATTACTTTGTTTATTAATTGTTTCCACTGTAGGGTATAGCCAGTCTGATGATGTTAATAATACCCAAAAAGCATTTGTAGGTATCAATTCAAGTTTGTCTTACTTAATGCTAGATCCAAATCAAAATTTAAGAAAAGAATTAATCCTATTAGAAGCACGACAAAAAAATCCTTCTGATGACAAAATGCTCTACATTGGTACTTCTATTATAGCCATTGGAGATTATCAAAAATCAAATGTAAACTCAAAATTTGGCTATTTAATGCGTCATCCAACATCAAGTAATCAAATTGGATTTGAAGTGAGTGAAGCAGTATTACATTCATGGCATTTTTCGGTGATGGGACAATTAAATAATTGGATAACAACCTGTGTAGAATTATTGTATAATCCAGAACAGAGTTTTGGGACAGGCACGATTACAGATTTAAATAGAAATCAAATTCAATTGAGAAAAGGGTTTATACTATTAGGCGATTTGAATAAATCTCCTTTTTATTTTTCATTAGGTAAAATGGATGGTCCTTTCGGTCAAATGGGCACTGTTAGCCCTTTCACAAATTCAACTACTTGGCATGCATTTGCTACTTTAGGTTATGGCGCACAATTGGGGTTTAAATCAAAGAATTTTAATGCAGCGATCATGGCGGTTCAAGGCGGTTCACAATTTAGGGCGTTAAATACTTCAGTTGCAGGGACCAATGTGCCATCTAGAATTAATAATGGTATCGCAGATATAAATTATTCATTTAATTTTAATGATAGAAATAAACTGAAATTAGGAGGGTCTTATGTATTGGGTTGTACTTATTGTCATGCTTTTCCTGTTGAACATTTTAATCCATGTGATGAAACGAATCCTGCTTATACAGTGTATGGGCAGTATTTTATTAAAGATAAATTAAGAATTCAAGGAAGTTATACCCAAACAGTAAATGTATGGCCCGGAACACACAATCCTATTCCTCCACTTGATGTGTTTGCAGCTTCAAAAGTGAGTGCCTTGGATATTGGTGCCAAATATGATTTTAAAATGACTAAAACAGAGAATATTGTTTACTCCGTTTCTGGTGAGTTTTCAAATTTCTTAGCTGGTGCACCAGGATCAAATTGGGAATTTCAGAATCAATATGTATTAGGCTTTGCAGGTTTAGTTAATAAATCTTCTAGAATTTTCTTAGAAGTTTTTAGAACAGAAGGATTTGTACCTTTAAATTTTGTTAGTGGCGGTAATATGGGACCTGGACAAACCATTTCAGATCGTTCTGCAAAAAGTCATGGAATTGTAATCGGAGCCATGGTGACTTTCTAATAGATTAGAAATAATTAATTCACAAATATTGTTGTATATTTAGTCTAATCAATCAGCTTTGAAATGAAACTTATATACAGCTTTATCACATTGATTTTTAGTGGAATTTGTTATGGACAAAACTTTACTGATACCGTCTATCAAATTCAAACGAGCTATGATATAGTATTCGGAAATCAAGTAGATTTTGCTGGGAATCAACGTGATTTATTCATGGACATTTCAACCCCAACAAATGATAATCCAGGCTTGTGTAAACGACCTTTGCTGATTGCGATACACGGTGGTGCTTGGATTGCGGGTGATAAATCTGAAAACAATATTTCTCGAATTCGGGAAGATTTTGCAAAAAGAGGTTATGTAACGGCTTCAATTAATTACCGACTTGGACAATTCAATACTCATCAAGCTAACAACTGTAATGTGCAAGCTTTTGGGTTAGAATGGAATTGTCTAAACATGGGAGATACGAGTGAATGGTATCGTGGGTATTATCGTGGTATTCAAGATGCTAATTCAGCAATAAGATACCTGGTGAATCATGCAAGCACCTACCAAATTAACACTGATCAAATTTTTTTAGTAGGAGAGAGTGCAGGGGGATTTATAGCAATGGGGGCTGGTTTTATTGATGATGTTAATGAAATACCTCAAAATTTAGTAGGCATGTATCCAGATATTCAGGCCCCAAATACTATGTATGAACAAGCATGTGTTCAAGGTTATAATCTCGATACAAATATTGCCTCTATGAATTTAAGTCGACCTGCATTGGGTGCGATTGATGCGGGAGATAATTACCCAATTAATGAACCTTATCATATTGTTGGTGTGGGTAATTTTTTTGGTGGTGCCTTTAACAATATATTTGCCAGTACAAATGGAACGCCACCTGCTTTGTATTTATTCCATCAACCAAATGACCTCATTGTTCCTTTCAACAGTCAAAAAGTATTTGCAGGTTATAATACTTGTTTGCAACAGTTCCCTTTTAATTGTGGTAGTATTTTAAATCGGCCTACTATCATGGGTTCTAATAAAATTAAAACATGGTTAGATGATTTGGCGAACAATGGGCAAGTGGTACCTACTTATATGACTGATTTTACTAATAATACAACCCCATGTTCTACCACGCCAGGGCATGGGCATGCTTATGATAATTTTTGGTTAAGAACGAATAATTTGGCAGATTTTTTTGCTGGTTTAATGTATGTATGCGACTTAAACGTTCAAACCAATGTGGTAAAAAATAAATTTGAAATTTTTCCGAATCCCATGAATGAATATGGTGAATTCAATGTTTATGGTGAATTTGAAAATGGAAATGAATTAATGATTCATACCATGGATGGTCGATTGGTATACCAAACTGTAATAATAAATCCCACTGATAAATTAACTATCAACTTTAACATTCCTAAAGGTGCATTTATTATCTCAATATCAAAAGGGGAACATCAAATTCATAAAAAGTTGATCGTAGAATAATATGAATAATTCAAAAGACTACTTAAAGTTAAATCAAGCAGTTTGGGATGAAAAAGTGAAAGTGCATCTTCATTCTGCGTTTTATAACAATCAAGCATTTTTAAAAGACCAAGATTCTTTAAATGAAATTGAATTGACTTTTTTAAAGTCAATCAAAGGGAAAAAAGTATTGCATTTACAATGTCATTTTGGTCAAGATTCGATTTCATTAGCCAAATTGGGAGCCGAAGTAACAGCGGTAGATTTTTCTCCAAAAGCGATAGAGGCCGCAAAAAATCTATCCATTGAGACTGGTATTTCGGTTGATTTTATTTGTGCTGACATTTATGATTTACCTAATAAGCTCCATGATAAATTTGATTTGGTTTTTAGCTCATACGGCACAATAGGTTGGTTACCTGATATGTTGAAGTGGGCGGCAGTTGTAGGTGGTTTTACAAAGCCAGGGGGGAAATTATTATTGGTAGAATTTCATCCTTTTGTATGGATGTATAATGATGATTTTTCTGAAGTAATTTATCCGTATTTTAATGTAGGGCCTATCATAGAAGAAGAAACTGGAACATATGCTGACCGATCTGCCGAAATGAAAGTAAAAATGATGACTTGGAACCATCCAATTAGTGAGGTGCTACAAAGTTTGCTTCTTAATAAATTTAACCTGTCCGCATTTAAGGAGTACAATTATTCACCTTATAATTGTTTTCAAGGGACTAAAGCAATTGAAAAAGGTCGATTTATAATTGAAAAAATGGGAGATAAAATACCCATGGTGTATGCATTGGAAATGGAAAAACTATGAAAAATGGTTTCGCTTTATTGTTATTTATTCTGGGCACAAGTAGTTTGTTTTGTCAAAATATGCAAGTAGTCACCCCCCTTCACTCTCAAATTGCCGAAACCTCTGGCCTCATATTTATTGATGGTAAATTAATTACACACAATGATAGTGGGGGAGCGGCAGCATTGTATGAGTTAGACAGTACAACAGGTAACGTATTGCGCACTGTGGTCATTCAAAACGCATCCAATTATGATTGGGAAGCGGTAACGCGGGATGATTCATTTATTTATATTGGAGATTTTGGAAATAACAATGGAGACAGAACTAATTTAAGGATATTTAAAATTAGTATTCAAGATTATATCAATACGGTCAATGACACGGTAGTTGCTGATACCATACTTTTTTCATATGCCGATCAGACTGAATTTAATACTACTCAATTTAGTACCAATTATGATGCAGAAGCTTTTATTTCTATTTCCGATTCATTATATATTTTTACTAAAAATTGGGGAAATTACTGGAGTAATATTTATGCTTTACCAAAATTGCCAGGAAATTATTCTATTAGCAAAATTGATAGTATTAATGTGCAGGGATTAATAACAGATGCATTTTATCATGCTGCCTCTCAAAAAATTATATTAACAGGATATACTTTTTCTCCATTTTTAGTCACTTTAGATATGGTAACACCTCCATTTTTTAGTGAAAGCCATATTATAAGACCAAATGTGACTACCACTGCATCTATTCAAATAGAAGGTGTGAGTAGTTTAGATGGGAATACTTTTTATATTTCTTCTGAAAACCACAGCTCTGGGGCAGCAACTTTGTATAGAACGAGTCCTATATTTGACTTAGGTGTTCAAAAGATTGCACCAGTTAATTTAAAAGTTTTCCCTAATCCAAGCAGTAAAAAAATAACGGTTGAATGTGAAGACTTTTTAAATGCTAAAATATATACATTAAAAGGGAAACAAGTGGTAAGTTCAAATTCACAAAATATCAATATTTCACATTTGCCACCTGGTTGTTATATACTAGAAGTTGAATTGTTTGAAAAAATGGAATTAAACTATTCTACAATTGTAATTGAATAATTACTCACCAATCAGTTGATTTACTTTTTCTTCCATTGCAATTCTTTTCTCTTTCATTTCATTTAATTCCCTTTCTAAAGCTTCAATTTTTTGATTTTGGGAATGAAGTGTTTCCATTTTCTCATTTAAAGCTTTTATTAATACTAAGTTAATACCATCAAAGTCGCCTGAGTTTATTCTAGTTGGATCGGTTCCAAATCCAAAAACTTGATGAAAATCTTGTGCCATGGGTCCAATATGTCTAATACTAGGGTCTTGGGTTTTGTAGTTCCAAGTGTAAACTTCTAGGTCATTTAGTTTTTGTAAATAATCATTTGGATTAATCGACTTGATGTTTTCTTTCATGGTACTGTCTGATAGCGTTGACCATGCTCCTGCTCCAGCAGCAAGTGTAACACCTGTTGTTAAATTCGAAGATGTATAGAAAACAAATCCACCTGAGGCTTTTACCATAAATTGATTCGCAGTGTTAGTTTGAAGATAAGTTGAAGAAGTTTGGTCTGCATAAATAAAACATCCATTGTGTAAGGCTTTTGTTCTGTAGCCCATAGCGACTGTATTGTCTCCATTTGCAATCGCATAATTTCCGAGTGCTAAGGAATACTTCCCAGAAGCCTGTGGGTGATATCCAATTGCAACTGCACTTGAATCTAATGCTTGTGCAGCTCTTCCTAAAGCAATGCTGGAATAGCCATTAGCATAAGGGGAATGACCAGCAGCAAATGAATATGCACCATTCGCAGATGCTAGATAACCAGCAGCTAATGCCCCTTCACCAAATGCCCCTGAACCGAAACCAAAAGCTACTGAGTAATCTCCCTTTGCTTTTGTGTTGTATCCACTTGCAAAAGAGTAGTTTCCAATATTTACATCATCCCATTGATTTGAACTGACTCCACCCGCTCTGAATGCACTTTTTTTAGGATACCACATCATGCGGTTTCCAGCACCTTGGACTGGTATGTTTCCACTTCCATGTGTGCCCGTAAATAAAACACCATTTATATTATCAACATGCATATCACTTAATGGATTATTGGTGCCTATTCCAATTTTTCCATTTGCTTTTATGCGCATCCTTTCAGTATTGTAACTTCTAAAAATTAAATCTGTGGAATCGATACTACCAACAAAATAAGGATTAGTACCAATGTTATTTCCATTGAGTCCCCAATTACCTAAAGAGAAGAGTGCTATTACTGCCGTGTCAGCATATGAACTTGAGTCGGAATGAAAAGCGTAGTTTCCTGTGAATGCAAAACTTGAAGAATCAGCAAAACTCGCATGATTTGCCGAGTCTGATTGATTACTGAAATATGCATAATTAGTGGTGTCAGCAAATTGTGAAGAATCAGCAAACATTGCAAAATTGGCAGAGTCACTTAAAGTAAGTAATTCATCTTCTGCACTTATCCATTTCAATCCATTCCATTTTAATACATCTCCTATTTCTATACCAGTAGTGTCTACGTCTTCCAAGTTAGCTAAGTTATACTTTTGGCTACTTGTTTTAGAATGAAATGCATAAGGAACTGCCAGGCATTGTTGCGTGCCTGCAGAAACAAAATTATTGGTATTGTTTTCATCAATGAGCATTTCAATAAAATAACTATCCGAAATCCATTGAATATCCGAAAAGTTGGAGATTGAGCCTTGACCAGTAGAAGTTCCTTGGCCAATAACAGTTGCAATGTGGCCTAAATTACTCGTTAATAATGAATGATTTTCTTGCCAAACAATTTGCCCATTAAAAGTGGATTTTCGGATATTAAACCGAACATTTATATTCTGATTTGATAGAATGTTTCCATTACTACCAAGTAACTGCGCTTGATACGCTATTCCTTCAGGGAAAATTTGACTTATTCCAAAGAAAGAAGTGAATATAATTGTAATACTAAGGATGAACTTTTTCATATAATTCATTAATTTTTTGTTCTAATAATTTCATTTTAATACTTTCATCTATAATGTTTTGGTTCAATAGTTCGACTTTAGCAGGCGCTAAGTTTTGATTGATTTCTTGATTCAAATATTTGATTGCAGTTAAAGTTGTTCCATCACTGTCAACCATATTAATGTGTGTATTTGTTTCACCAACTTTAAAAGCATGATGAAAAGTTTGTGCCATTGGACCAATATGAATGCTGGCTTCATTTTTATACTGCCATTGTAATATTTCTAAAGTCGAAAAATTCTTTGAAAACAAAGCGTAATTAATTGGTTCAATATTTCTTTTACTTGTTTTATCGGAAATCATGTTCCAACTACCATCTCCATTGTTTAAGTTAACCCCCATGGTGTTTAATGTATCTGTATAGAACACAAATCCTCCGTCAGCTCTGACCATGAATTGGTGATTTGCCGAATTACCCACAATACTATTGGTTGAATAATCACCAAAAACAAAACTTCCAGTTTTGCCATTGGTGCTTGCATTAAAACCTAAAGCTGTTGAAAAACTACCATTTGCGGTTAGATTTAATCCAGCGGCCCAAGCGGTTGCGCCTGTACTACTTACGTTTTTACCTATGGCAATAGCTGCTGATGAGCCAGTAGCGGTCACATTATTCCCTAAAGCTACATTTCTGTAAAACCCGGCAACTGCGTTGATACCAATCGCTACTCCAACATAAGTAGTTCGACAATTTTTACCCACTGCAAATCCAGCAATTGCATCATATTTAGTTCCAAAAACGAAGGAGGAATCACCATATGTATTTTGACCAAATACTGCAGAATATGAACCATTCGTTCCTGAATGATCTCCCCAAGCAATACTATAAAGTCCAGATAGTGAATCCATCCCTGTCATGCTGCTTCCTCCATGCAGTGAATAGGATTCACCTTTGAATAAAAAATGGCTCTTGTTAAGGGTGTCAATATTATACTGGTTCGTATTTAAATTAAAAAGTTGACCAGTTTCTCCAAAATGATGAAAACCAAGATAGGCTGGGGGGAAAGGTAAATTTGATGAGGAATTATTGTTTGAAAAAGCCAGTCTTGAAATATTATTCGTCTTAATAATTAAATCATTTTGTCCAACAGGTCCCAGAAATTTATTATTAGCGCTTAAAGTATTGCCATGCAATCCCCAGTTACCGAGCGCAAAACTAATATTTGTTATGGTATCTACATAAGTAGAGGAATCTACATTGTTTGCATGCAACAATTGATTTGCTACTAAACTTGAATCGGAATAAACGCTATAGTTCGAAGAATCAGAATAATTAGATAAAGATGTATAGAAGCTAGAATCGGCATAATTAACTTGATTTGAAAACCAAGCAAAAATGACTGTATCACCTAAAATATCAGTGCCTTCATAAAAACCTTGTCCGTCAAATTTCAATAACTTATTCGAAAGTGTAGGATTAATATTGGGAGTGTCTTCTAAATCTATTAAATTAGGTATGGCCAATGTTTTGAGACTATGATAGGAATAAGGAACTGCAAAAGTGTGATAATTACCAATTTCATTGAGCACATTTGAATTGGAATTAAAAACTTTTAAATGATCGATTTCCAACCAATTAATATCTTTAAAATTTGTAATTGTCCCACCCATAAATGTACCTGTACCAAAGGTAATTGAGAATTCATTTTGTGTATTTAATTGAATGTTTGAAAACCTTTCTTTGCGAATGGTATCTCCTGCTATTGAAAATAACATAACGTCCAAAGTTTTCTGAGCAGATGATTGTGAATTGAAAAATTGACCTTGTACATTAATTCCATCAAAATTCAATTGTGAGTAACTGTAATTACAAATGATAGTTGTACAAAATATTAATATTTTTGAAAGTATTTTCATGGCATTAATACTTGATAAGTTTTACCACACTCAATTTATTTTTTCCATTCCTAAGATGCAAAAAATAAATCCCTGCATTGAAGGATTCGGTGTTAATTAAGGATTGGGAAGCGGTTAATGTTTCTTCTAGAATTAATTGACCTGATACATTGTAAACTTCATAATAGTATGAGCTGCTTTCTGAATTTTCAATGTTAATTACAATTAAATTAGAAAATGGATTTGGATAAACAGTAAATTTCACTTTTTCAATTGGTGGGACTGTTAAAAATTGATAAGTCAAGGGGAAAAAACCATGTCGTAATTGGTTTAAAGAAGAAGGCCCGTTTACAGGTTGACCTCCAATTATGTATAATGAATCATTTAAAGTCGTTGAATTGAAAACACCATAACTATGCTTAACTATAGTTTGAGATTGACATGAGAAATTAATGAGAAAAATAATAAAGAAAATCGATTTCATACTTTTTCCAAATAGATTAGGATTTCAATAGGTTTCAAAGATAAAGAAATTAATTCTATTTTCTTTCAACCGGATTTATTTTAAAAAGGTCATTTTATTTTTGTTATCATGATGATTACTGCTGAGTTTAATTTATTTATTATAAATTTGTGCGATTAATTTTCTAGTTAATTAATATTAATTATAGCAGAGAGATACCTTTAAAAGATGGCAGAAGAAAACTGGGATTTAGTAATTGAACCAAAAAATAAATTACTTGATTTCAAAATAAAAGAAATTCTACAATATAAAGATTTATTAGGTCTTTTAGTAAAACGAGATTTTATCGCAGTATATAAACAAACTGTGCTAGGTCCTTTATGGTTTTTTATTCAACCAATTTTAACCACCATCATGTTTACCTTTATTTTTGGTAATATAGGAGGTTTGAGTACTGATGGTATGGACGAGGCAAAACCTTTATTCTATTTAGCAGGATTGACATTATGGAATTATTTTGCTGATTGTTTGACTCAAACATCCGACACATTTATTAAGAATCAAAATTTATTTGGAAAAGTTTTCTTTCCTAGAATAATTGTACCATTATCGATAGTGGTCTCCTCATTAATAAAATTTGGTATTCAATTCTTATTATTCATTTTAGTATGGATATATTATTATTCCACTACTGAAAGCGTAATCGAAATACAATGGACAATTGTTCTTGTTCCATTGTTTATCATTATAATGGCAGGTTTAAGTCTTGGTTTTGGAATTATTTTTTCTTCCATTACTACCAAGTATAAAGACATGAAATTTTTACTGGCTTTTGGTGTTCAATTATTAATGTACGCTTCTTCGGTAGTAATTCCATTGTCCTCAATTGGTGAAAAATATCAATGGTTATTTAAACTTAACCCAATGGTGAATATTATTGAGTTTTTCAAATTTTCATTCATTGGAACAGGTTCATTTAATTGGTTTGATTTAGGCTATAGTTTTGTTTTTATGCTAGTAGTTTTAACTGCTGGAACAATGATATTTAACAAGGTAGAAAAATCTTTTATGGATACCATTTAAGACAAATAAAAAAGAAAAGTATATGACCGTTGTTTTAAAAGGAGAAAATATTTCCAAACAATATAGGCTAGGCCAAGTTGGTACTGGTACTTTGTCGCATGACTTAAAAAGATTTTGGTATAAAACAAGAGGAAAAGCTGATCCTTATTTAAAAGTAGGTATAGAAAACGACAGGTCTTCAAATAACGAATCTGATTACGTTTGGGCTTTGAAGGATATAAATTTTGAAATCAACCAAGGAGATATGGTTGGTGTTATCGGAAAAAACGGGGCAGGTAAATCTACTTTATTGAAATTATTATCAAGAGTAACAGCTCCTTCTACCGGATCAATAAAAATAAAAGGAAGAATAGCTGCTTTATTAGAAGTTGGAACTGGTTTTCATCCAGAATTAACAGGTCGAGAAAATGTTTATTTAAATGGTGCTATTCTAGGTATGAATAAACAGGAAATAGCCTCTAAACTAGATGAAATAGTTGAGTTTTCAGGTTGTCAAATGTATATTGATACACCAGTTAAAAGGTACTCATCAGGAATGATTGTTAGATTGGGATTTTCAGTAGCTGCTCATTTAGATCCTGAGATATTAATTGTAGATGAAGTATTGGCGGTTGGTGATGCAGAATTCCAAGAAAAATGTATTGGAAAAATGAAATCCATCAGTGGAGAGGGCAGAACAGTATTATTTGTCAGCCACAATATGGCTTCAATGAAAGCATTGTGTGAGCGTGGATTTTTGATGGAAAGAGGAAGACTTACCCAAAAAGGAGAGATGAATGAGATTATTGAAAATTATCTTTCTTCAGTGACTAAAACTGCTTTGGATGGTGCAATTCCAGAAAATGCCTCTCAGCACAATACAGGTAAATTTAAGTTTAAAAATATAAAATTATTAAATAGCGCTAATACTTCAGTAGATCAAGTGAACTACATGGCAGATTTGAAGATAGAATTATTACTGGATGCTGAAATTGATAAAGAGGACGTACTTGTAGATGTTCGGATAAATTCCAGAGATGGAATTGAACTGGTTCATACCATGAACAAATTACAAGATAAAAGTAAATTTTCGATTGCAAAAGGACAAAATAAAATTACTTGTATCATGCAAAATAATTTGCAACCAGGTAATTATTCTATTTCAATTGGTATTCATGAAACAAATGGTTTAACCTTAGATTTTGTCGCGCAAATTTTCGATTTTAAAGTTTTAAACATAGGTGAAGGAGATGTTTCTGGTTTTACCTACGATTTTAAATTAGGATATTTACATGCGCATTCAACTTGGAAAATAGAAATATAATGAAAAAAAAATTCATTCCATTAGCTAGCCCAGATATAAGAGAAGATGATATTGCATCTGTGGTAAGTGTGCTTAAATCAGGCATGCTGGTTCAAGGAGAAAAGGTGCTTTCTTTAGAAAAAAATATTGGTACTTGGTTAGGAGCTGAACATGTAGTGGCGCTATCGAATGGCACAGCTACCATGCACTTGGCTTTAATTGATGCAGGTATTAAAGCTGGGGACGAAGTAATAGTGCCAGCATTTTCTTACGTTGCAACAGCCAATGTGGTTGAACTAGTTGGTGCAACACCAGTTTTTGTTGATATAGAAATTGATACTTTTAATATTGACATTGAAAAAATTGAAGCAGCAATAACGACTCGAACGAAAGCAATTATCCCTGTTCATGAATTTGGTTTGGCTTGTGATATGGCTAAATTAATACCCATTGCTGAAAAACATAATTTAGTAGTAATTGAAGATGCAGCATGCGCTTTAGGAGCAAAACAAAATGATAAATTTACAGGGACTTTTGGTGATTACGGCTCTTTTTCTTTACATCCACGAAAGGCAATCTCAAGTGGAGAAGGAGGACTTTTGTTAGTTAAAAACAGTAAAAAGTCAAACAATATTAGGTCACTAAGAAACCACGGTATTGAAATGAAAGATGGGCAAATGGATTTTGTTATTCCAGGTTACAATTATAGAATGACCGATATTCAAGCCGCGCTGGTGGATAGTCAACTGAAGAGGATTGAAAATACCTTGGAATACAAAAATGAGTTAGCAAATATTTATTTTGATGAAGTAAAGAACAGTAAACTTGTTTTGCCTTCAGTTCCAATAGATAGGGTGCATACTTGGCAAACTTTTCATGTGTTGCTACCCACGAATGAATTAAGAAATCAAGCAATTATAGCGTTAAGAAATGACGATATTGGTACCAATTATGGTGCACAGTGTATTCCTGCTCAAACATATTATAAAAACAAGTATAAATTGGATGTACAAAAATTATATCCAAATGCCTACAAAGCTTACAGTTGTGGTTTAGCAATTCCACTTTATGAAAAGCTTACAAAAGAAAATATTTCATATATTGCGAAACATTTAAATAAATTATAAAAAATGGAAGGAAAAACAATATTCATTACCGGTGGAGCTGGATTCATTGCGAATATTCTTATCAAAAAATTAATTGATGATAATAAAGTAATTGTCTATGACAATTTTCATAGAGATACTTTAACAGAAAGTGGGTTTGCAGACCACAAGAATATGACCATTATTAAAGGTGATGTGTTGGATAAAGATTTATTGATTAAATCAATGAAAAACGTGGATATTGTAGTGCATGCAGCAGGTATTGCTGGAATTGATACTGTGATTAAAAACCCAGTAAAAACAATGCAAGTGAATATGATTGGTACTGCCAATGCACTTGAAGCAGCGAAAGTGAATGGATTAACTGATAGGTTTATTGATTTTTCAACCTCTGAAGTATTCGGTTCAATGGCCTATAAATCTTCTGAAACAGATCAAGCAGTTGCGGGTTCTGCAGGTGAAGCAAGGTGGACATATGCAGTTAGTAAATTAGCTGGAGAACATTTAGCACACGCATATTATTCTCAATATAAATTGCCAGTTGTAACTGTAAGGCCATTTAATGTATATGGCCCAGGACAAACAGGTGAAGGTGCAATTCAAATTTTTATTAAAAAGGCACTTAAAAATGAAGAAATCACAATTAACGGTGACGGTAATCAGATTAGAGCATGGTGTTTTGTAGACGATTTTGTAGATTGTTTGTTTAGATGTATTGAAAATCCGAATGCTATTGGAAATAGTTTCAATATTGGTAATTCTAGAGCTATTACAACTATTTTAGGACTTGCTGAAGCAGTATGTAGGGTATTGAAATCAGATTCAAAAATTGTGTTTAAACCTGCTTTGTCAG